>NZ_FWWT01000023.1 GCF_900176035.1 Desulfonispora thiosulfatigenes DSM 11270
CTCACCAACTAGCTAATCAGACGCGGGTCCATCCATAAGCGATAGCATTGTAAAGAGGCCATCTTTACTTAATCTACCATGCGGTAAATTAAGCTTATTCGGTATTAGCACCGGTTTCCCGGAGTTATCCCCAACTTATGGGCAGGTTACCCACGCGTTACTCACCCGTCCGCCACTAACTTTTAGTATTTAGTAAACTAAAAACTAAAAGTCCGTTCGACTTGCATGTGTTAGGCATGCCGCCAGCGTTCGTCCTGAGCCAGGATCAAACTCTCCATTAATATCCTGCAAGCTCAAAACCAACTTTTGGCTTTGTTATTTATCCGTTTGTTACTTGTGGTCTGTTTCTTTATAACTGTTTGATTTTCAAAGAACAACTTGGTAAGAAGATGTGATGCTCATGTATGTTTCAACATTTTGCATTTAATTATGAATTTCTCTCTTCTTTTGTTTTTTTCTTGTGTTTTACATCCCCTCTTGGCGACAAAACTTATCTTATCACTCCCTACGACTTATGTCAACAATATTTTATAGTTATTTTACTTTTTTCTTGTTAAAGTCTTAAATAACACTTCTATTTCAGTTTTATCTCCTTATTTTGTCTGATTTTGTAGCCCGCTATATAAACTAGATTTTAGTAAATCATCTATACCCTCAACTTTAACAACCGTATTTGGTACAGAACCAACTATAATAGTCTCCGCTATTGGTGCTTTAACGCTTACTACCTCTTTCTCATATAATAAAGGTATAACAATTTTAACCGATGTTTTAACATCTAAGTACAGAATATGTCTGGTTTGATTGATACCTGCTTCATAAAAATCTTGTAATAATTCAACATTCATTTTACCTACAGGTAAAACCGAAACCTTAATTTTTGGTCCTGAATTTGCAAAGAGTTCACTTCCTATAGCTTGCCCAAAGGGTATTTCTATGTTTTGTTGAGATAAATTATCTAATTCTTTTTTTACTTCGATACTTACTTTAGAGATTAATTTGCTTATTTTTATTGTGTCTGCTTGGATAAACGTAATCTTATCTTCATTGTCTTTATGTATATTTACTAAATCATTATACTCAGTATTTTCAAGCACTTGATTATAAATAACTTCATTAATAATTTCTGTTGCCTCCAAATTTGCTTTTGACAAAGCAATTTCTTTAACGGTTGGTCTAATTTTATTTTCTATAAATACAAAAACAAGGGAAGTCATAAGCAATATTACAATTACATTAAATGTAAATCTCATTCTAAAATCCCTTTTACTTCTCCATTTCCGTCTCAAAATACACACCTCCTAACATACTACAATATATGTAGGAGGTGCCTAATGGTGAATAAATATATTAAATAATAATAAATTGGTGATATACCTTTTTACCCTTTTTAATCATCATTTTATTATCTATAAAATCTTCTTCATTTAATATGATATTAAAATCAGTTACCCTTACATCATTTTTTGAAAGTCCACCTTGTTGAATAAGTCTTCTACCTTCACTTTTAGATGAAATAAGTTTTGCCTCGATTAAAAGAGTTGTTAATTCTAAATCTTCTTTTAGTCTTTCTTTTTGTACTTCCGTACTTGGTATTGATTGAGAACTTCCTCCCGAACCAAATAAAGTTTTTGTAGCTTCTTCTGCTTTTTTTGCTTCTTCTTCACCATGAACTAATTTAGTAACTTCATAAGCTAAAATTTCTTTTGCTTTATTAATTTCCGCACCTTCTAAAGCAGCAAGCCTTTTAACTTCATCCATAGGTATAAATGTTAATAAGGATAAACATTTTTCTACATCAGGATCGTCTACATTTCTCCAGTACTGATAAAAGTCATATGGAGATGTTTTCTTTGGATCTAGCCAAACAGCACCAGCTTGAGTTTTACCCATTTTTTTACCTTCGCTAGTTGTTAAAAGTTTAAATGTTAAACCATAAGCTGATCCTCCAGTAGACCTTCTAATTAAATCTACTCCTCCTAAAATGTTAGACCACTGATCACTTCCACCTAGTTGCATTTTACAATTATACCTATTATATAGCTCAAGAAAATCATATGATTGCATAAGCATATAGTTAAATTCTAAAAAGGATAAGCCTTTTTCAAGGCGAGTTTTAAAGCACTCTGCTGTTAGCATTCTATTTACAGAAAAGTGTCTTCCTATATCTCTGATAAATTCTACATAATTTAAATTTAATAACCAATCAGCATTATCTACTAATTCTGCTTTATCTTCTCCAAATTCAATAAACTTTGTAAAGGTTTCTTTAAATGATTGAACATTTGTATTAATTTGTTCTCTATTGAGCATTTGCCTCATATCTGTCCTGCCTGATGGATCCCCAATCATGACAGTCCCTCCACCAATTAAAGCAAGAGGTTTATGCCCAGCCTTTTGCATATGCATCATTACCATTATTTGAATAAAATGTCCTACATGCAAACTATCAGCAGTTGGGTCAAACCCCGTATAAAAGGTTACTGATTCATTTTCTAATAGTTTAATTATTTCATCTTCGTGTGTAGATTGATCAATATAACCTCTTTCTAATAACGTATTGTAAACATTCTGCGCCATTATAGTTACACTCCTTCTAAAAAAATATAAAAAAGAGCCTTCCAGTCCGCTAAGGACGGGAAGGCCCGTGGTACCACCTTAATTTGCATAAATATGCCTCTTAATCTTTATATCGTAAGATAAACGCAATGCTTTCACACTGAAACTCCAAGATGTAATTCACTTTTATGTGGTTACAGACTTTTCACCACCAGTCTGTTCTCTGCTTTTTAACCAAATAAAGCTACTAGTCTTTTCATCATTTTATATCATTATGAACTTATTTAATTGCTTAATTATTGGTTATTCTATCAAATATACTTTAAAATTACAACAATAAATTTTACTCTTTGTTTTATAGTATTAGCTATTATGCTATAATAATTCAAGTGGAAAAGAAGGAGGGAAAATTATGCGAAAAAATAAAAGTAAGAAGTTAAATAATTATAAAACTATATTAATAGTTTTACTTGTGCTTGCTTTTATTGTTGGAGGAGCAGGTATTGGCTTTGTCGTTGCTGCTCTGAAAAATGTACCTAGTATTGACAGTTCCAATATAGAGGCATTTGCAGTTTCATCATCAATATATGATAAAGATGAAAAGCTAGTAGACAAACTTCATGGTGTAGAAAACCGTGATCCAGTAAAATTAGAAGATATATCACCAAATATGGTTAATGCGTTGCTAGCAATAGAGGATCAGCGTTTTTACAAACATATTGGTATAGATCCCTTTAGAATTGCTGGTGCTGCTGTTGCTAATATAAAAAAAGGACATACTGCTCAAGGGGGTAGTACCTTAACCCAACAATTAGTAAAAGTATCTATGTTAGATCCAAAAGATAAAACGCTTAAAAGAAAAATTCAAGAGGCAGTTATTTCTTTAAAAGTTGAAAATGATTATACCAAAGACGAAATTATTAATTTTTATTTAAATACTGTATATTTTGGTGATGGTGCATACGGTGTTGAGGCAGCCGCAAAAAACTTCTTTGCAAAAAATGCGAAAGATTTAACTATTGATGAGGCTGCTCTTCTTGCAGGAGTAATTCAAAATCCATATAAACATTCACCTTTATATCATCCCGAAAATGCTAAAACAAGAAGAGATATTGTTTTAAATGCAATGGTTGATTTTAATAAACTATCCCAAGAAGAAGCTAATAAATTAAAAGAAAAACCAATCAAAATTGCAGAAAAGAAAAAATCTAAAGATAAATCATATGCATATCAATCTTTTATTGATCACGTTGTTGAATCTGCCATTGATAATTTAGATATAGCTGATGATTCTAGTAAGCTGTATACCGGTGGCTATAAAATATATACTACCTTAGATACAGATATTCAAAGTAATATGGAAGATGTTTATGCTAATTCAAAAAATTTCCCAAGCTCTAAAAAAGGATCGCTTATTCAATCGGCTATGGTTGTTCTAGATCCTAAAACTGGGGAAATTAAAGGATTAATGGGTGGTAGAGAGCAAACAGGAAGAAGAAATTTTAATAGAGCAACTCAAGCACTTCGTCAACCTGGTTCGGTGTTTAAACCACTTGCAGTATATGCACCTGCTTTAGAAAAAGGATATAATCCAGCTACTGTAATTGATGATTTTCCACAAGCTTATAAATCAAGTTCAGGAACAAAGGTCTTTGAAAACTATGACCATAGATATCGAGGACTTATCTCTATGCGTACAGCTTTACAATATTCAATTAATACTGCAGCAGTTAAAATGTTGCAACAAATTGGGGTAGAAGAAGGTTATAAATTTGCTAAAAAAGCGGGTATTTCCTCTTTAGTATCAAGTGGTTCTAGAAATGATATGGGTTTATCCCTTGCTTTAGGTGGACTTACTAAAGGAGCTAGCCCCTTAGAAATTACTTCTGCCTACGGAGTTTTTGCTAACGGTGGAGTATATGTACCTCCTCATTGCATAACGCGTATAGAAGATTCTAAAGGTAATGTAATTTGGGAGAATAAATCAAAAAAAGAAATAGTTATGTCACCTGAATCTGCATACTTAATAAATGATATGTTACAGACTGTTGTCACTAGTGGTACAGGACGTAATGCTAGTATTCCTGGCAGACAAGTTGCAGGTAAAACTGGTACTACTTCATTTAATGTTGATGTTTGGTTTGTTGGATATACTCCTGACCTAGTAAGTTCGGTTTGGATGGGTTATGACAAAAATGATAATATGTCCAGAGTTTCTGGGGGTGGTAATTGTGCACCTATATGGAAAAAGGTAATGGAAAAGGCTCATAAGGATTTACCTACTAGCAAGTTTACAAGACCATCCAATATTATAAGCACAAGTATAGATACAAAATCAGGAATGAGACCAAGTAACTTGACACCTAATGAATTTATTAAATCAGAATTATTTAATCGTAAATTCGTTCCAAAAGAAACCTCAAAAGTTTGGGTTATGGCTTCGGTTTGTCCTGATTCTTCACAATTAATAACTGATAACTGTCCAGATGCTGTAGACAAGGTATTCCTAAAAAGAGAAAAACCATGGTCTACAAGTGGTTTTTCTGGTAAGTTAAAAGGTATCGCACCTGAAGATGCAAAACTAGAAGTTCCAAAACAAAAGTGTTTAATTCATGGAGAAGGTGGCCCTAAAATTAGACTTCATGGTGGCTTAATAGATAATGAATCAGCTGTTAAACTTTCATGGTCTTATAGTAAAGCTACGGAGAATACAAAGTTTCAAATTTATCGTTCCAGCGAAAGAAACTTTATACCTAGTTCACAAACCTTTTTAGACAGTTCAAGTGAACTTGAGTTTCTAGATAAGTCAATAAAAAAAGGTGAAAAATATTATTATCGGGTAATAGCAATTGATACTGAAACAGATCTGCAAAGTCCGGCATCTAATGAAGTGGAAATTTCAGGAACTAACTCTAATAATACAGAACAACCTGGAAATAACGTTTCATTAAAAGCGCCAAAACTTCGTTATCAAATAAAAGATCAAACTCAAGTCAGATTAAGTTGGAATAAACCAGGTTCAGGTAATCAAATTACTTATTTTGTTTTTAAATCTGAGTCTCCTGGATTCTCGGCTGGCATTGATACTCAAATTGGTAAAGGCTCCATAATATCAAATACCTCGTTTACCGATACTAGTGTAGAATCAGGTAAAACTTACTATTATAAAGTTATCGGGCAAGATGCTAATAGCAATCAAAGCCCTTTATCAAATGAGATAAAGGTTACAATAAGAAATAATAGTGACAATGATGAAGCTGAAGATGGTGATGACTAAAAAAATGACCTGGAATAATAATTATTCCAGGTCATTTTTTAAATTCAACAATTGTAACTCCTTCTCCACCTTCTTTAAATCCACCTGTGCGATAAGTTTTAACATGTGGATGCATCTTTAGCATATCTCTAATTGTATTACGTAAAATACCCTCACCTTTTCCATGAATTAAAGATACTTGAGCAAGACCTACTAAATAGGCATCATCTAAGTATTTATCAACTAAATCTAAAGCCTCTTCTACTCTTGTTCCTCTAAAATCTAATTCAGTCTTGATGGTCTTACTTTTATCAATCATCATTTTTCCAATACCTGTTTTATCTGCCTTAGCTCTTTTAGTAGCAGCAGTTAATTCATTTATTTTTACATTTACCTTCATAACTCCCACTTGAACTTGTAGTTCATCATTACTATTAGGAAGCGAAGCTACTATAGCTCTTTGATTAATTTTAGGTACAAATACTTCATCGCCTATTTCTAGCTTTTTAAGTATTTTTCCAGCTACCTTTGGTCCTTTAAGCATATTACCCGTTAAATTATTTTCCTTTGATTCTAATCTTTTCTTTAATTCGATAGCTTTATTATCAGCTTTTAAAAATTCTTCTTTTGCTACGGATCTAATTTCTTTAATTATCGCTTCACTTTCTTTTCTAGCTTCTTTAATAATTTCTAAAGCTTTTTCTTCTGCTTTTCGTACTATATCTTCTTCTTTTGTTTTTATAGTTAGTTGTTCTTCTTCTATTTGTGCTAATTTTGATTTAATTTCTTGCAGTTTTTCTTCCGATTCTTTTGTATTAAGCTCACTTTGTAATTTATTTATTTCCAAAGATTGAATTAATTTTGCAGCATCTTTTTCATTTTCACTAATAAGTTTTCGACCCTTGTCTACTATATACTGAGGTAAGCCTAATTTTTGGGCAATATCAAAAGCATTACTTTTTCCCGGGACTCCAATTAATAAACGATAGGTTGGCCTTAAAGTTTTTATATCAAATTCAACACTTGCGTTTTGAACCCTTTCTTCTTTAAAAGCAAAAGTTTTTAACTCACTATAATGTGTAGTCGCTATTGATCTCGCTCTACTTTTGAGAATTGTCTCTAAAATAGATATTGCTAAAGCTGCACCTTCAGAAGGATCAGTACCTGCACCTAGTTCATCAAAAAAGATTAATGAATCTTCATCTGCTTTTTCTAATATATTGATAATATTAGTCATATGAGAAGAAAATGTACTTAATGATTGCTCAATACTTTGCTCATCACCTATGTCTGCATATATTTTAGGAAAAATACCAATTACACTACCATTATCGGCTGGGATATGAAGACCACATTGAGCCATTAAAACAAATAATCCTACAGTTTTTAAGGTTACTGTTTTCCCCCCAGTATTTGGACCTGTTATAACTAATAAATCAAATTCTTCACCTAATGTAATTGTTAATGGGACTACTTCATCCTTAGAAATTAATGGATGACGTCCTTTTATTATCGATATTTGTTTTTCTGTCACAATTTTAGGCTCTATAGCATTTATTTTTTCACTAAACCTTGCTTTAGCAAAAGTAAAATCAATATGTGCTAAAACTTCTTGATTAGTTTCTAATTCTTCTACGTACTCATTAATTTTTTCAGTTAATTCTTTGAGTATTTTTGTTATTTCTTCTTTTTCTTCCAGGCTATACTTTTTTAAATCATTGTTTAAAGATAAAATACTCATAGGTTCGATAAATAATGTTGCTCCACTTGAAGATTGATCATGTACTATACCTGGTATTTTATTTCTATACTCCTGTTTCACTGGTACTACATAGCGTTCATCTCTTATTGTTACAATTGCTTCTTGTAGATATTTTTGACTTCTTTCTGATCTAACTAAATTATCAAGTTTTTCTTTGATTCTGTTTTGTAAGGTTACAATTTTTTTACGTATTTGATTAAGAGCAATTGAAGCATTATCTAGAACTTTTCCATCATTAGCTATGGTATTTTGAATTTCTTGTTCAACATCAGTTAATACTGTGAGCTGCTCAGCCCACCACTGCATACGTGGAGTACTATATTGTTTTTTTCTTTCTCCTAAAAATTTTTTCAATTTGCGACTGGCTAATAAGGTATCATAAATTTTTAAAAACTCTTCAGGTTCTAAGATTCCACCAATTTTAGCCTTTCTAATCAAATTTTTTATATCTATAATTCCTCCTAAGGGAATTATAGGTTCAAATCTTCTAATATTTACGCCTTCGGTTGTTTCCTTTTGCCATATTATCAATGTTTCATAATCAGCAATAGGCTCTAAATTATTCACTAGTTCTCTACCTAAAGAAGAACTACACTCTTTTACTAACATACTAATAATTTTGTCTAGTTCTAATTTTTGGATTGTAAATTTATTCATTTACGTCACCCTTTTGTTAAATTTATTTCTATAAAACTCCTCTAAAATAATGTCCTGATGTATACCCCTCTGGTTCTAACTTGCTAAGCTCAGAAATATTTTTATCTTTAACTTCGAATTTTCCTTTATTTTTAGTCCACTCATTAATAGTTTCTCTATAAATTTTGGTTACTTTTCTAATCCATTCTGGACTTTCTTTTAAAGCTTCTATTCTAAAGACATCAATGCCAGATGAAAGTAAACTTTTTATATCTTTATATAAACTAAGAGGTTTAGAATTATAAACTATCATACGACATTTATCATCCATCTCAACGGGAAAAATGAAATTCATTCTATCCTTTAAGCCAAAATTTCCTTTATTACAAGCATTACTACAAAAATTAGTACTTGTTTTATTTCCTTTAATAGCTCCTACCACACAATATTCGCTTGTCATTAATGGAAAATTACCATGCACTATAGCTTCCAGTGGCATATTACCTTTATAAGCAAAGTTATTAATTTGTCCTAAAGTAAGCTCTGGCGAAAGCGTTATCTGCACAACTTCGCTTTCTAATAAATGCTTAATTGTTAAATCATTAAAAATATTTAAAGTATAATCTGCTAAAATATTCTCCCATTCTTGTTCTTTAACTAGTTGTAAAACTCCCATATTACCTACGAGAACGCCATCGAATTGATATTTTTTAAGTTTTGCTACCACTTCGGCAAAATCATTAAAATCTTTTTCATGTATATAGGTAGGCAATCTTAAAATAGCCTTAATTCTTTTTTTATGGCAATAATCTATGTCATGTTGTAAGTTTTTAAAGCTAAAGGTTTCATGATTTTTTAATCCGTACCAATTAAAATAAACTTGATCTACTTCTTCATCTACTGCAGCCTTTACAGAAGCGGAATTACTCACTACAATAGAAAGCTTAGTCTTATCATATTTAACTTCTTGCGGTGGTATACTAGAAATTAAATTATTTACTCTTTCTTCGTAATCATTGTAAGGAAGTATTTCTTTTTTATATTTATTATTTCTTTGACTTAATAAATTATCTACTATTTCTCTTCTTATTTTATTCATTTCACTTATAGGTACCATTAAATCTCCATCAATATTTACATCTAAACTAGCAAGTTCAAAAGGTGTATTACCTAACCTTTCAAATTGTTTAAAAAGCAAATCTCTAGTAACAGGAATTTTAATAGCCTTTTGCGCTAAATACTCTCCTCTTGTAAATACATGATATCCTTCTTCATCACTTGCACTAACTTCCATAACCTTACCTTCTGATATATTAATATCTAAATATAAACTAATCTTACGTATTTCTCTATTAGATGAATAGCTTTCCGTAGCTTCCTTCATTAACTCTACGTCAAAGGTTTTAAAAACCCTGTCTCCAACCCTAGGAATTCCTTGTTTAATTATTATTTCAATCTCTTGACCACTAACTGCCTTAAGTATCTTATTTCCATTATAATATATTTCGTTTACTTTACTGGCTATCCTGCCACCTTTAGTTACCCATATTTCATAGCCATCGCCTACATTTAAGGATTCCTTAAGTTTTATTTGCACTCTTTCATTATTAACTTGAGTAATTCTCCCTATTAATAATCCTCTATTATTAGGTCTTTTTAAACTCATTAAATTTTTACCTTCATTACCAAAATAATAGGCAGATGTAAATTCACGATTAAATATTTGTTCTAATTCCTTTTCTTGTTTTTCCTCAACTCTAAATTCATTTAGTCCTTCATAATAATTATCTAAAGCTTTACGATAGTTTTTAATCACTATTGCTACATACTCTGGTCTTTTCATTCTACCTTCTATTTTAAAAGAATTTATTCCAGCTTCGATTAACTTAGGTATATGCTCTATTGTTTTAATATCTTTTGTGCTTAATAAATGCTCTCCTGAATCATTAGTATCTATTACTAAATTTTTATTTCTATCTATTAAGCTATATTTAAGTCTACAGGGCTGAGCACACTTTCCTCGATTACCACTTCGCCCACCAATTAAACTGCTCATTAAACACTGACCAGAGTACGCCACACATAAAGCGCCATGTACAAATGTTTCTATTTCAATGTGGCTATTTTGTTTAATTAACTTTATATTTTCTAATGATACTTCTCTAGCTAATACAACTCGTTTAAATCCTAAGTTTTCCATATAATTTACACCTTTTGAATTATGCACTGTCATTTGGGTGCTTGCATGCAAAGGAAAATCGGGTAATACTTGTTTTATTAAACTAGCTACACCTAAATCTTGAACAATAAAAGCATCTACTTGTGCTTTCACTAATTCATATATATAATCAATAAATTCATTTATTTCTTCGTTTGCAAGTAATGTATTTAAAGTTACATAGATTTTTACATCTCGTTCATGAGCAAATTCTACTGCTTTTTCTAGTTCTTGTTGGTCAAAATTATTTGCACTTTGTCTAGCGTTGAATGACTTTCCCCCTAGATAAACTGCGTTTGCACCATTTTCGATAGCTGCTTTTAATGAATCTAAACTCCCAGCTGGAGCTAAAAGTTCTATTTTTCCCATTAAGTATTCCTCCAATTATCGCTTAATTCGCATTAAGCCAGAACACGGAATAATATTTACTCCACATTTTTCAATCTCATCTAATATTAAGTTCATGCCAAGTGAATCACTGGCCATATGTCCTGCAATTATAACATTAATATGATATTTTTCAGCTTCTTTTTTATGTTTGTCACCCATATGCATACTGACAATTGTACCAACTCCTGCAAGTGATAACTTTTCATATACATTATCCGGACCACTTGTACCACCTGTCATATCTACCAAAATTTTGCCTACTTTTCGTTTTTCGCTGCCTACTATAATTTCAGGACCTATTCCCATATATTTTGCTTCCTGGTATTCCTTAATACTTAGTAATACATTAATTACATCTTCTAATATTTCAGGGTTTTCTTTTGCAAATATATTTTCTAAATAAGCTTGTACTAAATTATCTGCAGGTGTATGACAGCACATTAAAGGAATATTTAATAATTTGGCAGCATCTATCGTACGATTATGATTAAGAGGAAGTAAAGATCTTTTTACTTCACTAATTCTAGAATCTAAAATACCTTCTGCAACATTAATAGGTATCCCTAGTTTACATAATAGATCTTCTTGAATATTCATAACTTCGTTTAAATTTGCTAAAGCTTTACCTTCTGGATGATGAGCAATAATTAAATCTATATTAGCACCTTTTTCATTTAGTCTATCAGCTAAAATCATCTCACTAGTTTCTATATCTATACCAGCTAAAACTGTTTTTATTTCTTTATTTTCATCGCCAAATAAAATCCTTGTATCGCTATATGGATTAAATAATTTTTCTTGATCAAAATACATTTTTTCTTTTTCTGTTAAGCTATTATATTTTTGTGTTTCTTCTTGAAGTAACTTTTCAATATTATTACCTCTTGGATCTACACTTTTACCTTTTTCTATTAATAAATGATATATATCTTTTATATTCATAACAAAACCTCCTTCTTACTAGTTATGCCCTTTTTTATATATTTTACAATGGAAAACCTGGCTTAAATCGGCCAGGTTTTTATGTAACCATTTATACTATTTATTATCTTCTTCGAGTATTTGCACTAACTTATCATAATCATTTTTAAAAGTAAAAAGTTCATCTGCAATATTTAATGCGGCTAAAACAGCAACTTGCTTTAATGATAGGCTTGGGGTTCTTTGAGCTACATATTGCATTTTACGATCCACATATTCAGCGACTAATTGCATTTGCCTTTCATGTGTATCACCTTTAATTGTATAGATATCACCAAAAATCTCAACCTTAACTCTTTTTTTATTTGAACCTTCGTACAAGGTGACACCTCCTTTATCGCCTATTAATTATTCGTTACCTTTTTATAAATTCCTGCAATAAATTTTATTAATAAAGTTTTTCTTTTCTAAGCTCTAAGGCTAGCATTAAACTTTTGTTCTAAGCTTTTTTGAATTTTTTCATAAATACTATTTATTTCCTCATCAACTAAAGTCCGATCATGAGCCTGGAAAATTAAAGAGAAAGCTAAACTTTTATATTTATCGGCAATTTGATTTCCTTGATACAAATCAAATAGTTTTACATCACGTAATAATTCTCCGCCCATTACTTTAATGTTTTCCATAACTTCATATGCTTCAATTTCTTCGCTTAAAACTATTGCAAGGTCTCTTGTAGTTCCTGGGTATTTTGGTAAACTCTCGTATTTAATTACATTTGAATCTATTTGCATTAATTTTTCTACATTTATTTCAGCAATATAATTTCTTGCAGGTAAATCAAAATTTTCACTTACTTTAGGATGAATTTCCCCAAGTACACCGATTAATTGATCCTGGACATAAATGTTAGCTGTTTTTCCAGGATGATAACTCTCATTATCTTTAACAGCTTTAAATATAGCAGATTCTATATTTAACTTTTTCAGTAAATATTCTACTATACCTTTTAAATAATAAAAATCTACTTCGCTGCCCTTTTCTTGCCAATATGATGTCTGCTTACCTCTTAGTGCTATTCCTAACACCCATTCTTCATCAGGTAACTGATTGTTTTCTGGAAAACCTTTAGGTAAATATACCTTTCCTAATTCAAATAAACCTAAACTTTCATTACGCCTATTTACATTTTTACGCATAGTTTCTAATAAACTAGGTAATAGTGTTGTGCGCATAACTCCTTGTTCTTCTGATAAAGGATTCATTACGGTTACAACTTCTCTTCTTACATCATTTTCTTGTAAAAGAATTTTATCTAAATTGTTTTTATTTATAAAACTAAAGTTAATTATTTCGTTCAATCCTATTGATTCTAGATTCTCTATTATACTATCTCTAAATTTCTGATCTTTAGTCTTACATCCTAAATTTGTGTTTCCATAAGGAAGTGTAACTGGAATATTATCATATCCATATATCCTAGCTATTTCTTCAATTAAGTCTTCTTCAATCGTAACATCCGGTCTATAAGGAGGAACTTCAATATTAATAGAAGATTCATCTTCATTTAAAATAGTAAACTGTAGACTTTGTAGAATTTCTTTAATTGTGTCATTACTTAAATCAGTTCCTAAACAATCATTTACCTTTCGTAATTTTAAGTTAACATTTGTCCTATTCTTAGGCTGTACATACTTATCAACATGACCTTTTAGTACTTTACCTTCAGCTAAACTCTCGATGAGACTAGCTGCTCTATCTAAAGCCATAATTACTGTTTCAATATTGATACCTTTTTCAAAACGCATAGATGACTCTGAGCGAAGACCTAATTTAGTAGATGTCTTTCGGACACTTTGTGGATTAAAATAAGCAGACTCAAGCAAAATTGTCTTGGTATTAGATGAAACTTCCGTACTTGCTCCACCCATAACACCAGCTAACGCAATAGGTTTCAGAGAGTCAGTAATTACAAGCATACTTTCATCTAACTGTCTTTCTAATTCATCTAAAGTGGTCATATTTTCTTTATCACTGGCTTTTCTAACAACAATTTTCTTCTGTTTTAATAAATCATAATCAAAAGCATGAAGTGGTTGTCCCATTTCTAACATTACAAAGTTTGTAATATCAACCACATTATTGATAGCCCTGATCCCAGCACAATTTAACTTATGTTGTAACCAAAGAGGTGAAGGCTTTATTTGTACATTTTCAATTACTCTTGCAGAATATCGTGGGCATAAATCAGCATCTTGTATCTCAATATCTATAAATTCTTCAATTTGTTTATCTATTTCATTTAAATTACAGTTAGGAAAGTTAATTTCCTTACCTACAATTACAGATATTTCACGAGCAACATTTATAACGCTTAAACAATCTGAACGATTTGGTGTTAAATCAAGTTCTAAAATTGAGTCCTCTATATTTAATACTTCAACTATACTTTTACCTAAAGGTGCATTTTCATCAAGAACTAAGATACCTTCTTTTTGCTCAGGCGTTAAAAAATCTTCATTTAATCCTAATTCTTTAGCTGAGCAAATCATTCCTAATGATTCTACTCCTCTTAGTTTTGCTTTTTTAATTTTAAAATCTCCTGGTAATTTTGCCCCTACCATCGCAAATGGTATCTTTTGTCCGGCATCAACATTCGGAGCACCACAAACTACTTGAAAAGAGTTTGTTCCATCGGTAGTAACTTCGCAGACCTTTAACTTATCAGCATCTGGGTGCTTACTTGCATTAACTACCTTAGCTACCACTACACTTGTAATTCCTTTGTTTAAATTCTGTACTTTATCTATAGCAATTCCCCTAGCAGTTAGTTCTTTAGCTAATTCTTCAGGGGTTAAATCTATATCTATGTAATCTTTTAACCAATTAAAAGAAATATTCATTTTCTTACCTCCTAAAACTGACGTAAAAATCTTATATCATTTTCATACATTAACCTTAAATCATTAATGCCATATTTAAGCATAGCAATCCGTTCTACTCCCATACCAAAGGCAAAACCAGTTACTTCATTTGGGTCATAACCCCCAAATTTAAGTACATTAGGATGTACCATTCCTGAACCTAATATTTCTAACCAACCTGTATGAGAACAAGCTCTACAGCCTTTTCCTTCACATAGTCCACAAGATATATCTACTTCTGCACTTGGTTCTGTAAAAGGAAAGAAACTTGGTCTTAATCTGATTTCTCTTTCAGTGCCAAACATTTGCCTAGCAAAATTTAATAAAACACCTTTTAAATCACTCATTTTGATGTTTTTATCAATTACTAAACCTTCGATTTGATGAAACATCGGTGAATGAGTAGCATCATCATCTTTTCTATAAACCTTACCAGGACAAATAATTTTAAGTGGTATGGCAGGTGCCTTTTTATTCATTGTTCTAACCTGTACAGGTGATGTGTGTGTCCGCAGTAAAACATCTGGTGTTATATAAAAAGAATCTTGCATATCTCTAGCAGGATGATCTTTAGGTAGATTCAGAGCCTCAAAATTATAGTAATCAGTTTCAATTTCAGGTCCTTCGGCTATCTCAAAGCCCAGCCCCATAAAAATTTGCTTAGTTTCATCGATAACTTTAGTTATAGGGTGCTTACTGCCAAAGGCAAAATCTTTTCCCGTTAAAGTAACATCTATAGTTTCTTCTGCTAATTTAGTATTTAATTCATTTTCTTTTAATACTTTTAGTTGCTTATCTAAGATAAGATTTAACTCATCTCTGATTTCATTAGCTAACTGACCAATTATTGGTCTTTCTTCTTCAGATAATTTTCCCATTCCTCGTAAAACACTTGTTAACTCACCTTTTTTTCCTAAGTATTTTACTTTTAAATTATTTAAATTATCAACGCATTCTGCCATTTTTAAGTTATTTGCTGCTTCAGCTTTAATTTTTTCTAATTCTTGCCTCACCTTTATACCTCCCTTTTGTGTCCATTCAAAATATTTATAAAAAAAACTTTCTGTCCACACCGGGACGGAAAGTTATAATCCGTAGTACCACCCCAAAAATTATACCATAAAAAATCTATAAATCCAAATAATTACCTATGTTGACGTACAATTTCGTATATAATTATTCCTGCAGCTACGGCAACATTTAATGATTCCGCCTTAGGATCTAAGGGAATAGAAATTGTAATATCACCTTTTTTAAAATTCAGAGGCCCATTAGCTTCATTTCCTAATACCACTGCAACCTTTTTAGGATAATTATAACTAAAATGTTCTTCTGTACCATTTATATCAGCTACTACTACAGTAAATTGTTCATTTTTTAATTTATCAGATAATTGCGTGGGATTTTCAATATAAAAAATAGGCAAAGAAAAAATAGCACCCATCGTTGATCGTAAAGTTTTCTCATTATAAATATCAACTGTGCCTTTAATGCAAAATATTGCGCCTACCCCAGCACCCAAGGCTGTCCTAAAAATGGTTCCTAAATTACCTGGATCCTGCACACCATCAATTATAAGTATTAGTTCCTTTTCATAAACTTCCTTTATGTCCCACTGTGGTTTATTTATTATTGCTGCTATACCTTGTGGATTTACTGTAAATAAGTTTTTAGCTAATAATTTATTATTTACTACGAAATATTCTTTTTCATACATTAGTAACAAATTTTTAATGCTATCATTATCTAATAGTTCATCGCTCACTAATAAACACTCTATATTAGCTTGACTTTTTAAGGCTTCTTCACAAAATCTAAATCCTTCAATAACAAACTGATTAAGCTCTTGTCTATATTTTCTTTTATGTAAGGCTTTAAGTTTTTTAATCCAGTGATTTTGTTCAGAATTAATAATATCCACTTATAAATTCCCTACCTATCCTTAAAACTAAGTACATGTACAAAAGCAGACCAATTGGTCTGCTTGATATATTAGTTATTTTTTGCTACTTCAGCTAATTTAGTAAAAGCACTTGGATCGCTAATAGCTAAATCTGATAGCATTTTGCGGTTAATTTCGATATTAGCCTTTTTAAGACCATTGATTAAACGGCTATAAGAAATACCATTTAATCTAGCTGCAGCATTAATACGTGTAATCCATAATCTACGGAAGTCTCTTTTACGAGCCTTTCTATGAATATATGCAAACATTAAAGATCTCATAACAGCTTGGTTAGCTACTCTGAAAATTTTAGATCTTGAACCACGGTAACCTTTAGCCATTTTTAATATTTTTTTATGTTTACGACGTGAATTAACACCTCTTTTAATTCTTGCCATTGTTCATACCTCCTTGTGTCTCCTATTTGTAAGGAATTAATTGTTGAATTCTTTTAGCATCACCTTTAAACATGATAGCTGATTTACGAAGTTTACGTTTTCTTTTAGTTGATTTTTTTTCTAAGATATGGCTTTTGAAAGCTTTATTTCTTTTAATTTTACCAGTACCTGTTTTACCAAAACGTTTTGCTGCACCTCTATGTGTTTTCATTTTAGGCACGATAACTCCCCCTCTCTATTGCTGCTCACTAATCGGTGTTAAAACCATTGTCATGTTTCTACCTTCAACTTTAGGAACTTTTTCTACTTTTGCTATATCTTTAACATGGTCAGCTAAACGAAGACATAATTGTTTTCCTAATTCAGGGTGAGTTATTTCTCTACCTCTAAACATAATAGTTACTTTAACTTTATCCCCGTCTTTTAGAAAACGAATAGCATTTTTTGTTTTAGTCATAAAATCATGATCTTCTATGTTAGGTCTTAATTTAACTTCTTTTATGTTAATGATTTTTTGATTTTTGCGTGCTTCTCGTTCTTTTTTACTTTGTTCATACTTGTATTTACCATAATCCATTATTCTACAAACAGGGGGTCTTCCTGTAGGTGCTACTTCTACTACATCCAATCCCTTTTCAGTAGCAATATCAATAGCTTCTTTTGGAGACATTATTCCTAACTGACCACCTTGTTCGTCAACGAGTCTTATTTCTTTAACACGAATTTCTTCATTAATCCTTAAATCTTTACTAATACTTGTCACCTCCAAAATAAATAAAGCGGATGGAAAAATCCATCCGCAAAGCAAGCATAAAAAGCATAGTAAATGCATTATGTTTAACCCTATAAGCTTGAGCCATAAGGTGAGAAGCGGACGGCTTCTTCTTTAACTTTTTTTTCATCACAATAACATATTTATACTAACATAACAGTATAGTTAAAGTCAATTATTTTTTTCATTTACTTCACTAATCACTTTTTCTTTGAATTCTTGGAAAGAAACTGAACCTAAATCACCTTCGCCACGCTTTCGAAGTCCCACTGTATTACTTTCTTCTTCACGATTACCTATTATTAGCATATAAGGTGTTTTTTGAAGTTGTGCTTCTCTTATTTTATAGCCTATTTTTTCATTTCTAGTATCAACTTCTACCCTAATATTTGCATTTTTTAATTCTTTTTCTAACTCTTTACAATATGAAATTTGCTTTTCGCTAATAGGTAATATTTTAACTTGAACTGGAGAAAGCCAAAGTGGGAATGCCCCAGCATAGTGTTCTGTTAAAATTCCAATAAAACGTTCAATACTACCAAACACCACACGATGAATCATTACAGGACGGTGTTTTTCCCCATCTTCACCAATATAAGTTAAATCGAATTTTTCTGGCATTTGAAAATCTAGTTGTATTGTACCGCACTGCCATGTACGTCCTAATGAATCTGTTAGATGAAAGTCAATTTTAGGACCATAAAAAGCTCCATCACCTTCATTAACAATATATTCCCTATCGTTTTCTTTTAAGGCTTCTTCTAAAGCACTAATTGCTTTTTCCCAAATTTCATCAGATCCTAAAGCTTTTTCTGGCTTTGTAGATAATTCTACATGATAATCAAAACCAAATAACTTATATACTTCATCTATTAAATTCATTACAGACTTAATCTCTTCTTTAATTTGACTAGGAAGCATGAAAATATGAGCATCATCTTGAGTAAAAGCTCTTACTCTCATTAAGCCATGTAAAGCTCCTGATAACTCATGTCTATGAACTAAACCTAGTTCTGCTAATCTTATTGGTAAGTCACGATAGCTGTGAAGCATACTGTTGTAGACAAGCATACCACCTGGGCAATTCATCGGTTTAATAGAAAAATCGTTTTTATCAATTTCTGTAAAATACATATTATCTTTATAATGATCCCAGTGCCCAGAACGTTCCCATAATTCTCTGTTTAAAATAATAGGAGATTTTATTTCATCATAGCCATTCTTTTTATGAAGTTCACGCCAATAATTTTCTAATTCGTTTCTAAGCACCATGCCTTTAGGATAGAAAAATGGGAAACCAGGACCTTCATCCATTATGGTAAATAAGCCTAATTCTTGTCCTAATTTACGATGATCACGACGCTTAGCTTCTTCTATGCGGAAAAGATGTTCTTCTAAGTCAGTTTTTTTAGGGAACGAAGTTCCATATATTCTTTGTAGCATTTTATTCTTTTCGCTACCCTTCCAATATGCCCCTGCTAAACTTAATAATTTAGGTGCTTTTATTACTCCCGTTGTAGCAACATGAGGACCTGCACAAAGATCTACAAAATCACCTTGCTCATAAATAGAAATAATTGCATCTTCAGGTAAATCATTTATTAACTCAACTTTATATGGTTCATTTTTGTCTGCAAAAAAAGTTATTGCTTCATCTCTTGATAATTCTTTTCGAACAAAAGGTTTGTTTTCTTTAATAATTCGATTCATCTCAACTTCTATTTTTTCTAAGTCTAAAGGAGTGAATTTATGTTCAGAGTCAAAATCATAATAAAACCCATCTTTTATTGAAGGACCTATCCCTAATATTGTTCCAGGAAATAAGTTTTTTACAGCTTGTGCTAAAATATGAGAAGAACTATGTCTAAATACATGTTGTCCCTCTAAATCATCAAATGTTAAAATTGCTACTTGTGCATCTTCTTTTATAACATAATCAAGTCCTACCACTACATCATTAACCTTAGCTCCTACAGCCTTTTTTGCAAGACCTCTACTAATGCTATTTGCGATATCTAAAGGAGTAATTTCTGTATTTTCGTATTCTCTCACAGAATTGTCTGGCAACGTTATTTTAATCATCAATTTACCTCCACCATTTATTTATAAAAAAATCCCACCCCTAGCAAGGGGCGAGATTTAACTTCAGATATTTATGAACTACTTGTCCTTATCCTCGCTTTTAACTAATAGGATTATTTAATAATATTATAATTTTTAAAAAATACTATGTCAATGAAATAAAGAATAAACCTTAATTAAGTCCTATTATTAGTCCTAAATTGCCACCTAAATATGCACTTATTATATCATTTTTATTATATAGTAACAAATATAAAAAAAAGCAAATAAAAGGTGTGAAAAATTCACCTTTTATTTGCAGAGTTCGCACCCTTTACAACATCCTACTTTTTTCCCAAATACATTTTTAATTGTTTTATAAGTATCTTTATATTTGTCTTCAAAACCTAGGTGCACAACTAAATATCTTGGGGCTAATGTTATTAACGCACTAATTAATAAGTCCTCGTAATTAATATTATGATCGACATAATCTATAGTAAACCCATTTAGGTATTCACTTTCTATCTTACTTCCGTCCTTATTTACTAAATTAAAGAAATCATTTTCACCAAGAGTTATATTAACTTCTTCTACTTTAGGTTCTTGTATATCTACAAAATACTTTAATAATCTTATAAACTCTAAATATTCTTTTTCCATAATAAATTCATCTACGCTTGAATCAACTAGTTTTTCAATTTCAAACATTAAATCCTTTAACCTAAAATTAACAAATCCTTCCAAAACTAATTCTTGGTGTTTATCTAAATCTTCTAACACCCTTTTCATTACTTTATTTTTTCTTTCTGTAGTACTATAGCCACTTTCCTTGTCTTTAAATATCTCAATTACGGTATCTTCTATATTTGTTTTTTCTTCTTTATTGAAATAGTAATATTGATCTCTTATTACCTTTTTAACTAAAATATGAGCCCAATCATCCATGATAATATTTGTGACTATCTTTGCAAGTAAATTTTTTAGCTTTTCAGTTGAGATAGTCCTTCCAGGTTTATCACAATCTAAAAAAGCAATATCTCCTTTATAATTAATTTTATATGCTAAATCTTTTTCCTCTAAACCAAGAGTTGCAATTTCATGTTTAAATTTATCGATAAGTAGTTCAGGATTATTTTTGGTTCCAATTAAAATTGGTTCTTGCAAAAAATTCACTCCTTTCCTGCCTTATTAGTATATGAAATTGTTAAAACAGTATACTGAAAAAATCAATATAAATTTATAAAAGCTGTTTTTTTAAAAAGAAAAAATGTTTTGACAAATATACAATGTTGAGATATAATAAGAAATGTTGACGGGGCGTAGCGCAGTTTGGTAGCGCACCTGGTTTGGGACCAGGGGGCCGGGGGTTCGAATCCCTCCGCCCCGACCAAAAAAATCACTTGAATTTTATTCAAGTGATTTTTTTTTATTGACCAACTATTGATCCTGGTTGTAATACAGGATTAAGATAATTAGATAAGTCTGTACTATAAATACGTACAACCCTAAACTTGTTCCATCCTAGAGGTTCTACTTGCATTTGTATACCATTATATTCAATATCCTGATAATTTTGGGGTTCTGGTTCTTCATACATAATTACTTCTAGGGGAACATTAGTGTACAAAACATCTGCCATTAATGAATCCCTCCTCCATTTTTTCTCTCTTCTATTAATTGTCTCAGCTTTCTGGTTGCCTGAGAGATTGTACCTACCTCATCAATTAATCCATATTTAACAGCATCTTCCCCAACTACCACAGTTCCTATGTCCTGGGAAAGCTCGCCCACTTTAAACATTAAATCTCTAAAGGTTTGTGCTGTAATATTTGAGTTACCAGTAACAAATCTTACAACTCTTTCTTGCATTCTATCTAAATAATCTAAAGTAGCTGGAACTCCAATTACTAAGCCTGTTAATCTTATAGGATGAATAGTCATGGTTGCTGAGGGAGCTATAAAGGAATAATTAGCAGAAACTCCTATTGGTACTCCGATACTATGTCCTCCGCCCATTACAATTGATACTGTCGGTTTAGATAGTCCTTTAATTGTTTCGGCTATAGCAAGACCTGCTTCTACATCGCCTCCCACAGTATTTAAAACAACCAACATTCCTTCAATTTCAGGATTTTCTTCAATCGCAATTAATTGTGGGATTATATGCTCATATTTGGTAGTTTTATTTTGAGGTGGTAAAATTGAATGACCTTCTACTTGTCCTATAATAGTCATACAATGAATATTACTTTTATAAGTTGGAATATTAGTTTGACCTAATTCTGTTATATTTTCAACTGGTATATTTCTGTGCATTGGATTTTGAACTGGTGGTTCAATTGTAGGTTGCATTGTTGGTGGTTTATTATTTTGAAAAGAATCATTATACATTATTTACATCACTCCTTTAATAATATCATTACTATTGTGCTAAAAATTACAAAAAAAATACACAGAGAAAATACTCTGTGTTAAATTTCCATTATTATAGGCAAAATCATTGGACGTCTTCTAGTTTTTTCATATAAAAATTTACCAAGTGCGTCTCTAATACTTGCTTTAATAGCTGCCCATTCGGTTATATTTTTTTCATAGCACTTATCTAAAGCGAATTTAACTTTTACTTTCGCTTCATCCATTAATGCTTCAGCTTCTCTTACATAAACAAATCCTCTAGATACGATATCTGGTCCTGCTACAACTTGTTTTTGATCTCTATCTAATGTAACAACAATAATTAAAATTCCATCTTGAGATAATTGTTTGCGGTCTCTTAAAACAATATTCCCAACATCACCAATTCCTAAACCATCTACTAAGACTCTGCCAGAATGAACTTTCCCAGCAATACATCCCTTATCTTTTGTGAACTCCATAATATTTCCATTTTCTCCAATGAAAATATTTTCAGCTGGTATCCCAACTTCTTGAGCCAATTGTGAATGTTGCACAAGCATTCTATATTCCCCATGAACAGGAACGAAAAATTTAGGTTTTACTAAATTTAACATTAACTTAAGTTCTTCTTTACTCGCATGACCTGATACGTGGATTCCTGAAACTGATTCGTAAATAACATCTGCACCTAATTTGAATAATTGATCTATAGTTTTAGATACTAATTTTTCATTTCCTGGAATAGGTGTAGCAGATACAATAACAGTATCTCCTTTTTCGATTTGTACACGACGATGATCAGACATAGCCATTCTTGTTAATGCAGACATTGGTTCACCTTGACTGCCTGTAGTAAGTACAACGATCTTATTTCTAGGGTAGATATTAATTTCATCTAATTCCACAATAGTTCCTTCAGGTATATTTAAATATCCTAATTCTGATGCTCTATTAACAACGTTAACCATACTTCTACCAGCTATGGCAACCTTACGCTCATACTTGTGTGCAGAATCTATAACTTGTTGCACTCTATGAACATTAGAAGCAAATGTCGCAATAATAATTCTCTCTTTTGCTAATCTATATACTTCATCAAAGGTTTGTCCTACAACCTTTTCAGACATAGTATACCCGGGTCTTTCGACATTCGTACTATCAGATAAAAGAACTAATACACCATCATTACCTAGTTCTGCTATACGTTGATAATCAATTACTTGTCCATCAACTGGGGTTTGATCAAACTTAAAATCCCCTGTATGCAGGATAGTTCCTACAGGTGTGTGTATTCCCATTCCTACTGCATCTGGAATACTATGGCTAACTCTAAAGAACTCTATTTCAAAATTACCTAATTTGACCTTATCCCTTGGTTTCATAATGTTTAATTTTGCTTCTTGTGAAAAATTGGTTTCTTTTAATTTACCTTCTAATAATCCCAAGGTAAGTTTTGTTCCATAAATAGGTACATTTAATTCTTTTAAAACAAAGGGTAAAGCTCCTATGTGATCTTCATGTCCATGAGTTAAAAATATTCCTTTTACTTGTTCACGGTTTTCTAATAGATAAGTGATATCTGGTATAACTACATCAATTCCTAATAACTCATCTTCTGGAAACATTAACCCAGAATCAATTACTATAATTTCAGTCCCGTACTTAATTGCCATCATATTTTTCCCAATTTCCCCTAGACCGCCTAAAGGAATTAGAAAAACCTTCTCTTCTTTTTTTATAAAATTCCACTCCTTTTTAAAAATTTAGCCGAACCAGACATATCTCTTTAATTATATCCTATTTGCCGAATAAGAACAAGCTAGTTACTAATAGTTTTCATATATTTGGTATTATCGGTTTTTTGCCCTAAAAAATTCTACCAATATAAAAAAGGTTGTAATAAGTATATTATTACAACCTTTTACCTTTTTTATAATTATTATTCATTTTTTTAAATTTTATTTATTTGATCTTTTAGATTTAATAATTTATCAATAATCTCTTTTTTTCTATTCTCTGATAGCATTTCTTTTAAATTACTTTTAAGACCTTCAAATTCATTGATAATACTATCAATATCAAGATTTCCTTCTACTTTGGGAACCTGGGTTAAATCCTTTTTACCTTTATCAAGTACAAAGGTTTCATCTAATTTAGGAACAATTACTTCATTATCAGTTTCATCTTTAATAATTTGGGCAAGGGTATTTATAGAATCAGTTTCGCCATGCACTAAAAATATCTTTTTAGGTTTATTAGAAAAATGTTTTACCCAATCTACCAAACCTTTTTGATCAGCATGTGCTGAAAAACCTTCGATTCTTTCAATATTTGCATTAACTGCAACTTCTTCGCCATGTATCCTTACTAATTCTTCACCATCTAGTATTCTTCTACCTAAAGTACCCTCAGCTTGATATCCCACAAAAAGAATTGTTGATTCGCCTCGCCATAAATTATGTTTTAAGTGGTGCTTAATTCTACCTGCATCACACATCCCACTAGCTGAAATAATTATAGCATTTTTCCTAATTTCATTAATAGCTTTTGATTCATCAGCTGTTTCCGTAAAATGTAAGCCATCAAACTTAAAGATACATGAATCATCTTGAGCATGTAGTTCTTTAGCATCATCATCATATACAGAAGGAAACTTGCAAAAAATTTCTGTTGCTTTTATAGCTAAGGGACTATCCACATATACATTAATATCAGGCATCTCATTACTTTCAACTAATTGCCTTAACTTATAAATTAAATCCTGTGTTCTCTCAACTGCAAAAGCCGGGATAACCAGATTGCCACCTTTTTGCATAGTTTTATTTATTATTCTTACTAATTGAGTAAGCTTATCTTCTGTTTCTAAATGAAATCTATTTCCATAGGTTGACTCCATGATTACATAATCTGCTGTATCTATCATCGTTGGATCATTTATTATCGGTTGATTTTCTTTTCCTAGGTCACCAGAAAAAACAAGTTTCTCGCCATCAGCATATAATTCAATAATAGCTGAACCCATTATATGTCCAGCGTCTTTAAAAACTGCCTTTACACCAGGTAAAATATCATTTTCCAGATTATATGACGTACCAACAAACTTATAAATACACCTTTCTGCATCTTCTACAGTATATATAGGTTCTAATAAAGGTTTACCTGCTCTTTTTAGCTTTCTGTTTTTCCTTTCAACTTCAATTTCTTGAATGTGACCACTATCTGGTAATAAAATACTGCATAATTCTTTAGTAACATAAGTAGTATATATGTATCCCTTATAGCCCTTTTTGTATAACTTCGGAATTAATCCACTATGATCTATATGTGCATGAGATAATAATACAGCATCTATTTCACCTGGATTAAAAGGAAATTCCTCATAGTTTCGTTCTTTTAATTTTCTAGATCCTTGAACTAAGCCACAATCTATTAAAATTTTACCAGCCGAACATTCTACTAAGAAACATGAACCTGCTACAAATTCTGCTGCGCCGTGGAAAGTAATTTTCATATATACACCTCCTAAAAATTTTAACATACTATTTAGTATTAAATTATTGTTCTTTATTATACTATAACATAAAAAAAACGTACTTTTAAAAAAGTACGCCTTATATTGAATTTTTTAAAGCCCTTCCTAGACGTCTATAATCATTTCTTATTTCTTTTGGAACATAAAATATTTTAATTCCTTGTTTCTTACAGAAATATTCTACACTCTTATTAAATTTCTTAGAAGTTAGAGCTACTTTCTTATCAGATAAATAAGCATCTACTATTTGACCTCGAATTGAAAAATTATATAATATTTTTCCTTTCGGATACACTTTTTTAATAGACTTTTGTAATTCATTTTCGGTAGAATTGCTTAACTCTTTATACTGTTCTTTTTCATCATTCAAATTTTCTGGATTTATCGTTTCATTAAGCATCTCGTTTAACTCTTCAGATTCTTGCCCGTTAGCTGCTTTTATAACTTTGGCTAATTCCGCATCTAAAGTAGATATATTCAGATTATTTGGTAACCTTTCTTTAATAAGCTGGGTTAACATTGGTTCAATATAATCGATATTACCTTCAACAAAATTTGTTAACAAAGGTATTAATTCCTCGGTTTTCTTTATTGCACTATCTTTATAAGCTTGATAGTCTTTTGTATCTACCTCTAGATTAAGGATTATGTTAACCAACTCATCAACTTTAGTTATAATGTTTTTTTCTAAAGATTCTCTACCCATATTTCATCTCTCCTTGCACTTATATTACTAAACTATTATTCAAATAGTGGACAAAATATGCTAACTATCTAATTATCTTTTTTAAGAAAGTTTAAAATATATTTTTATATGTTGACAAGTCTCTTGTTTTTAGTTAAAATGCTAATTGTCTTCACATTAGATGGCCCGTTGGAGAAGTGGCTGAACTCACTAGCCTTTCACGCTAGCACTCAGGGGTTCGAATCCCCTACGGGTCACCATTATAATATACGGAGAGGTTCCCGAGTCGGCCAAAGGGGGCAGACTGTAAATCTGCTGGCAACGCCTTCACAGGTTCGAATCCTGTCCTCTCCACCATATTTTGGGGTATCGCCAAGCGGTAAGGCACGAGACTTTGACTCTCGCATTCGTAGGTTCGAATCCTGCTACCCCAGCCAAAAGCAAATCATATTTAATGATTTGCTTTTTAAATTTTAAATGTATTTTTTTCCCCGATTTACATAATCTTAAACATAATACTTTTATAAGTATGTGATAATATGATTGAATTAATATTTATTATTAACCTTCTTATTGTATTAATAATATTTTTACTTCTTTTTAAATCTAAGCTCTGGTATAGTTCCTTCCCTTTTCAATTAATTCTGTTTATTCTACCCTCGTTAGTTGGTTTTCTTTTATTGATTGTTTTAATTTCTTTTTTTAACATTCAAACTATAAAAACTTTTACTCACTATATACATATTTATACTAGTATAATTTTACTAATTCTCATTCCACAGTTTTATAAACTTTCTTGGATTAAACTAATTCAAATGCGCAATAAATTATCATCTGAGCATAGAAAAATTATTTTTGCAGCCTTTTTAATGATGGTTATGATAGTTGGGATGGTTTTTATATTTGCCATCTACTTCTATTGGTTTTCTCATATTGGAAATAACCAAGGATTATTATCAGGACTACATAATTACGAAAACATCAGACTTTTATTTACTACTTCCGTATACTTTAGTTTTGTTACCTACTTTACTCTAGGTTATGGCGATTTAGTTCCTTACGGATTCTGGATGAAATCTTTTGTTTTTTTAGAATGTATCATGTCAATTTTAAATACTGGTTTAATGTTTATTTATGTTTATAATTTTCTCTTTAATAATTTTACCGAACCTAATGACAAAACTCATCCACATAAACAAAGCAACAATATGTAATTACCATTATTTTACTTGTTTTTTTCTTTTATTAATGCACAAACTATCTACGAAATGAAAATACTTAGTAAAAGGGGGTAAAAATAATGGCTAAGAATAAAAACAGTAAGAAATCTAAAAGAAATAAGAGTGCAGCTGAGATAGCAGGTTCAGAAACTATTAACTTTGTACCTAAAGAAGATAATAATAACTAATCTTAATAAAAAATTCTTTAGAAATAAAATTTCTAAAGAATTTTTTTATATTTTTTCTATTCCTTCATTTATTTGCTTTATCTTATCTTCTTTCATTAATCTACCTAAAGCCCTTTTAAAAGCCTTTTTGCTCATCATTAATTTTTCTTTGATTATAACTGGGTCACTACTATCATTTAAGTCTAATTTTCCTCCACCTTGTTCAATTGCATCCATAATTATCTGAGTATCTGTATCCATTTGTAAATAAGCTTTTTCTCTTACACTTAAATCAAGTTTACCATCATCTCTTACTTTAATAACTCTAGCTTCAATTTTATCACCATAGTTATAAGTATTGTATAACTCATTTTTTAGGATTAAGCCATGATATTTATTATCAATTGCTAGAAAAGCTCCCATATCTTCATTAATATCATAAATAGTACCTTTTACTTTGTCATTTACCTTATAGGGAGAATCACTACTTAGTAAATCTGATATTCTCATTGTTGCACAAAGTTTATCATTTTCATTTAAATATAAACTAACAAGGCAATCTTGTCCTTTTGTAATATCATATGTTTGTTTTTTATTAGGTAGTAATAGATCTTTATCTAATCCCCAATCCAAAAATGCTCCTATCTCAGTTACATCCACCACTTTTAAACTAGCTATTTCTCCTAAATTTATTTTAGGTTCTTTAAGTGTTGCTTTTATTGTATTATCCATATCTTTATAAACAAATACCGAAATAACATCCCCTATAGAAACATTAGCCATTTCTTCTTTTTTAGGTAATAAAACTTCTATATCGGAAAATTGGCTTTTAAGATATATCCCTTCCTTTGAAACTCTAGTAATAATTAAAGTGTGTTTTTTTCCTAATTCTTGCATATTGTCTCCTTTTCAAAACGAATTTATCTTTTGTTAATAATATAACCTATTTCATTTATTTAAGTTAAGTAAAATAATATTCCCAGAAAATGCGCTACACTACCACCCAATACAAATAAATGCCAAATTGCATGATTAAAAGGGATTTTTTTATTACTATAAAAAATAACACCTAGTGTATAAATCAATCCACCTAATAATAACCATAGAAAAAGGCCTTTAGGCACAGTAGATAACATCGGTTTAATAGCAATTATTATCAGCCAACCCATAAATATATACAGAAACACAGAAACCTTTTTCAGTTTTTCCAAACTAATAATTTTAAGTACAATACCAGTAATAGCTAATGTCCAGATTAAAGTAAATAAAGTCCATCCCCAAGTTCCTCTTAGCGAAATTAAAGTTATCGGAGTATAACTACCCGCAATCAGTAAATATATTGAGCTATGATCTAAAATACGTAAAATCCTTTTAGCCTTTTCATGAAATATACTATGATAAAGGGTTGACGACATATACAGAAAAAACAAAGTAAAACCATAGATACTAAAACTAACTATTTTCCAAACGTCTCCACTTATGCTTGCAAATGAGACTAATATAACCAAGGCCACAATACTAAGTAAAGCACCAATTCCATGACTAATACTATTGAATATTTCTTCAGCTAATGTGTATCTTTTTATTATTCTCTCATTGTTCATTTAAATCCCACCTATATTTTAAAACATTTGCCTTTTACTATATTTTAACATACAATTTACTACTTTATTCAATTTTCTTTTTTATCATTAAAAAAAATTTTTATCTACTTAAAACTATAACAAATTAATTTTTTAGAGCTTAAAATACTTTTTCTAATTTTTCGAATGTTTTTTTGTTTCATTTAGTGGCATAATAAACTAAATAGGTAAGGTTGGGAGAGATAACATGAATTACATCGTCTTTGATTTAGAATATAATCAGCACTTTAATTATTCTAATGAAAAAAAAAGAACTATAAATAAACATAAATGTCCTTTTGAAATTATTCAAATTGGTGCAATTAAACTAGATAGTAATTTTAAAACAATTTCTACTTTTGATAAACTGGTAAAACCAATAATATATAAAAGGATTCATCCTTATGTAAAAAAGATTACTGGTATCACTAAAGATCAATTATCTACTGAAAAACAATTTCCAGAAATTTATGAAGAATTTGTAGAGTTCATTTCACCTGAAAAATGTGTATTTTGCATTTGGGGTGGTTCTGACATGAAAGAACTTTTTAGTAATATTAAATATCATCAACTAGATAGCACTCTAATTCCAAGGGATTATATAGATATTCAGTCTTATGCAACTAATCAATTGAACTTTACCAAAGGAAATAATGTAGGTTTAAGTAAAGCCGTCGAAATGTTTGAAATTCCCCAAAATAATGACTTTCATAATGCCTTTAATGATGCATATTATACAGCTGAGATATTTAAACTTATATATAATGAAAAAATAATACCTAAAACATATAATCAACAAAATAGTATTAGAAAAAAATCAACTTCCCCAAAGGTCGATACTTATAGACTAATCAAACAATTTGAAAAAATGTTTAACAGAAATATTTCAGATGAAGAGAAAAAAATAATTAAATTGGCTTATTTAATGGGAAAAACTAATCAATTTACTTTTAAAGCTAAAGAATAGCTAAAAAGATTTGTTTTAAATTATATTACACATATTACTAAGCAAACTACGAATACCTTCCATTGTTAAAGAATATAATTTTATGATTATATGCGGGGAGGTAAAAGATGATTTTTTTAGTTAACTTACGAAAAATTATAATATATTGTTCACTTATAACAATTTGTTTAGTAGTTGGATTAGGACTTTATTTATATAACCCATCTATAATTACATCTACTTCAATATGCAATGTAGAAAAAGATCAAATAGAATTAAAGATTAAAGAAATAATAGATTTACGTAATAAAGCTTTGTTAGAAAACAATAAAAAACACCTTGATAATTTTTATTATTTAGAACATAGACATGGACTTTGGGCCTATGAACATAATTTAATGAAAATGGAATATTTGCAAAAATGGACTCAAAAACAAGGAATACAACTAAAAAAGATAGATTCTGAAGTAATTTTAAAATCAGCAAAAAGAAAAGAAAAAGATATTGGTGTGAGTTTATTAGTATCTACTGAATATAAATACGTATATGAGGATGAACCTGACAAAGAAAATTCTTTTCGCCTAGGTGCCTACCATTACCTAGATATTACTCCTGGAGAAGGCGATGATAAGTGGGTTATAAAAAGACAGTGGTATTTAGATCCTCTGGCAACTGTCCTAGATGTTGACCCTGATAAAATTAAAGAAAACCAGGAGTTTGTTTTAACAAATGAAGGAGATAATCTTACTGATTTAAACGAAAGAAGAATAATGGCTGTCGAATATGCCGATAAATATTGCGGTGCGGCCAGTCTTCCACAATATGAATTTAAATATAACCCTGAATACATAAATCATAATGGATTAGGTGGAGATTGTACCAATTTTGCTTCCCAAGTTTTATATGAAGGTGGTAAGTTTAGTAAAGACGGAGCTTGGAACTATAAGAACGGAAAAGGAAGCAAAGCTTGGTTAAATGCTCATGGTTTTAATAATTATATGCTTTATAGTGGTAAAGCCTCTAGAATTGCTTATGGCGATTATGAACAGGTGTTTAAACCTTCATTTAAACTTTTGCCTGGTGATTATATTGCATATGAAGAAAAAGGAAAGGTTGTACATATTTCTGTTGTAACAGGGAGAGATTCTAAAGGATATACTTTAGTAAATTCTCATAACAGCGACCGTTTTCGAGTACCCTGGGATATAGGTTGGAATATTAAAGGCATAAAGTTTTCGTTAGTCAGGGTGCACTACTAGAAATTAATAAAAAAAAAGACCTGATGAATAAAGTGACCTTTATTTAGGCTCCACTTAAATATTCATTAGGTATTTTTTAGTGTTATTAGTAAATAACTCTTATTATCTTTTACCTTTTTATTCTTTTGCTATTTTTTTAATTACACTATTAATGTTTTTCATCACAATTTCCCCTTTAATTTTAGCTACCTCTTTGTTATTTATTTCAACAGCTTGAAGAAAATCATGCACAGAATAGTCTAATTGTAATAATAATTTATTTTCCTTTTTATCCATTATTAAATTAACCTTTTCAACTTCTGTAGCTAATTTTTTAATATCTTCTTTGGCTTCTGGCCATTTGCTTTCTTCAACCTCCAGCAATGCCCTTTTTGTGTAGTATTTTAATATTTCAACCCTGGGTACGTCATTGTTTTTATATAGCTCATTAATTTTTATTGTAGTTCCATATAACTCATTAGCAGATTTAAGACTTTCATTAATATTTTTACTAATAATATTATCTGTTAAGAAATTTAAATTATTTTCAAATTCATTACGCAAAGTATTAGTAATGTCTACCTTAACAACAGAGGTTTCTGCTGTATTCCATTTCAAATGAATATCACGAGCACTCTTTTCTTCCTTTTGCCAATTTGTTAAAGGATTTTCTTTAGATTTAGGTTGTTTTTCTTGTGCTTTATCATCTCCAGATTTTTTTTGCTCATTACTAGAATCCTTTTGATTTTCGGTTTGATCTTTTTGTGGATCTTGAGCAAATTCATTTTTTTTCTCAATATCTGTTATTATTTCTTCTATGTTTGTTTGAATATCCTCTAATTCCTTGGGAGCGTTTTCTTGCTCTGATGCACCTTTTTTATCTTTTGCAGGAGATTTTTCAGGAGCTTTGCTGCAACCTGTAATTTGTAGTAATAAAAAGATGGTACAGAGAGCTAATACAACTAATTTAAACTTTATTCTCATCATAATCACCTCTCTCTTAGTATTCCATAATAAAGATATAATATTTATTATGGAATATATAAAAAAAGAAGCCTTAAGCTTCTTCAGTAAAGAGAAAATTATAATAAAAATAAATAAATTTATTTCTTACTTAAAAAAAGAAACAAAAAAAGCCTTAAAATTAAAGGTAGCTTTTTTTTGGAGCGGAAGACGAGATTCGAACTCGCGACCCTCGCCTTGGCAAGGCGATGCTCTACCACTGAGCCACTTCCGCAAACATGGTGCCTCGAGGCGGAATCGAACCACCGACACGAGGATTTTCAGTCCTCTGCTCTACCGACTGAGCTATCGAGGCAAATGGCGGAGCTGACGGGAATTGAACCCGCGATCTTCGGCGTGACAGGCCGACGTGATAACCGCTACACTACAGCTCCAAATTTAGAAATGGTGGGCGATGACAGGATCGAACTGCCGACCCCCTGCTTGTAAGGCAGGTGCTCTCCCAGCTGAGCTAATCGCCCATTTCTCAAGTACAATATGTATTGTATCAAAAACAATTTCTTGTGTCAATACTTTTGTTTCCCTCGAGCACATTTATTATTATAGCAGCATCTTTTTAAACTGTCAACAAAAAATAGTATTTCAATAAATATCGAAATACTATTCAATTTTATTTTTGATAATTTAGTATTATTTCCCTTACAAGCTTGGCAGCTAATAGGGCAGTTCTATCAGAATGGTCATTCATAGGAGAGACTTCCACAACATCTATCCCTACGACATTTAAATCTTTCATTAAAAGTACTGCATCTAATATCTCTTTAGACGTACATCCTCCTGGTTCTGGAGTCCCAGTTCCAGGGGCAAAGGCTGGATCTACAACGTCAATGTCAATAGTTATATAAACAGGTCTATTTTTAAGTTTTGTAATTATTTCCTTTAAAGGATCTAGTACTTCGTTAATATACATATTAGTATTGTTTTTTGCATATTCAAACTCTTCTTTATCACCTGAGCGTATACCAAATTGGTATACATTTTTTCCGCCTATCTTTTCACATATTTTCCTAATAACTGTTGCGTGAGAATTTTCCTCACCTAAATAATCTTTTCGTAAATCAGCATGTGCATCAAAATGCAATAAAGCTAATTCCGGATAATTATTACTGTATTCATTTACAATAGGCCATGTAATTAAATGTTCTCCACCTAAATATATTGGAAATTTATTATCTTTAATTATTTGCCCAGCTACTTTACTTATTATGTTTAAACTTTGAGACACGTTTCCAAAAGGAAGTGAAATGTCACCTGCATCATAAAAGGAATAATCCCTTAAATCTTTTTGACAGTAAAAGCTAAATTCTTCTATACCATATGATACTGTACGAATTTGCTGTGGTCCTGACCGAGAACCTGGTCTGTAACTAACAGTATAATCCATAGGAACCCCTATTATAATTATATCAGAATTTTTATAACTATCATTACTAGCAATATATCCTGTTAATCTTTCTGTATATTCCATTAATTTTCTCCTTAACTTAATATTTATTAAAAATAATTATATCGAGATTAACGTTTTTTGTCAGTACATTTTTGCCAAAAAAATAAGACTGAATTTAGAATTGTCATTACAGTCTTATTTTTACCAGTATAATATTAATTATTCACAATCCTTAATTTTCTCCCATATGTCTGAAATTCTTGGTACTTTTTATATGAATAGCTAATTAATCCCTTGTGTTGTTGAAAGGATAACTTTTCTATTGCTTCCTCTATCGAAAAAAATCCAGCCTCCATATATCCATCAGTTTTATTTAAAGAATATTCGCCTGTTTTTGATTCCATTAAAAACCAACTAATTAAATTATAATGTCTATTTTTTTGAGAATGAAAATTATGATAAAAACTAGTTTCTCCTAAATAAGATAATAACTCAGCGTTAACACCGCATTCAGATTTTACTTTTTGTAATGCTAGTTCACTTATTTCATTACCTTTTTTGATTGCACTCTGTGGTAATACCCATTCACTTTTATCATTTTTTATAATAAATATCTTATTATTATAAAAAATTACTCCACCCACACAATGTCTAGTTAACAATATTAACCCTCCATTCATTTTTAGATTCTTGGAGAAATAAACAATACTAATTTAGTTTTGATAACCTTCAGGTTACAATTAAAGCTATTTTTAAAATTCTTACTACCATTATATGTATTTATTATTTAAATGATTAAATTTTGTCACAAATATATATAATTACATTAATAAGCAGGTATATTAAAGCTTTTAGAGAAATATAATAAAATTATTAAATAAAGGGGGTTTAAATATGCCGATAGTACAAATTGATTTGCTTGAAGGTAGAACCGTAGAGCAAAAAAGGGAATTAGTTACTAAAGTTACTGAAGCAATTTCTGAGTCAGTCAACTGTTCTAAGGATAATGTAACTATAATCTTAAGAGATATGCCTACTCACCACCTAGCTAAGGCTGGAGTATTAAAATGCGATGAATAAAAAGCCATTATTGGCTTTTTATTATTTAGAAACTAAAGGAGTACATTATGAACATAAGAAAACTTAAAGTATTACTCTATTTACCTTTAGCCATAATTATATTGTCTTTTATACCGAAGATAGTTAATTTATGGATTGATTTTCTCTGGTTTACCGAAGTAGGATATAAAGGTGTTTTTCTAAAAACCCTACTTTTAAAATCAGTAATAAGTATTGGTTCTTTTTTAATTACCTTTATAGTTATTTCATTGACTTTAAGTTTACGATCTAAAAACAAACCTAAAACTAAAGTGATAGATAATGAGGATGTAATTGAAATAAAGCCAAGTGGCAATAAGAATAATTATTCTATTATTTTTGCTATTTCATTTATAGTTTCATTATTATTTTCGCTTGTAGTATCAACAAGTTTATGGGATCAATTATTACTCTTTTTAAATCAAGTTCCCTTTGGACTTTCTGATCCAGTTTTTAATAAAGACTTAAGTTTTTATACTTTTAACTTAAATTTTTATGAAACAATATATTCGTTTGTTTTTTACTTTTCTTTTTAATTGCCTTTGTTAATTTCATCTATACAGTAATTAAATTGGGAATTGGAAATTTTACCTTTAAAACGGCTATAAGACAATTTGGTTATTATTTTGTGATTTTCTTTATTCTACTTGCAGTTGGGTATAGATTTAAAATGTACAATCTATTATTTACCTCCCATGAATCATTTTTTGGTGCAGGTTATACAAACCTTAAATTCAACTTACCATATTATCTTATTTCTATTGCCACTTGTATAATTTCTGCTATTTTATTATTTTGGGCATTAAAGAAAAGAAATAACAAATTACTAGTAATAGCACCTCTTTTATTAATACTGGTTACATTTATAGGGGGTCTTGGTCAAGGTATTGTACAAAGGTTCATCGTACAACCCAATGAGATAAGGAAAGAAGAGCCCTATATTAAAAGAAATATTGAAATGACTTCTAAGGCTTTTAATCTAAATAACATACAAGAAATTGAGTATCCTGGAGATGCGGATATGAGTCCAGAAGATTTACAAAGTTCACAAGAAGTTATTAGTAACATTAGGATTAATGACGTCCGCCCTGCTAAAATTATCTACAATCAGCTCCAAAGTATGAGACCTTATTATTCATTTAGTGAAGTAGATATTGATCGGTACAATTTAAATGGACAACCAACTCAAGTTTTTATTTCAGCAAGGGAAATGGTTTTAGATGACTTACCTAGCCAGGCTCAAACTTGGATAAATAAATATCTAAAATATACACATGGTTATGGTGCAGTAGTTACTCCTGCAAATCAAATAACATCGCAAGGTCAACCAGAACTAATAGTTAAAGACCTACCACCTAAAACTAATTTTAAAGAACTTGAAATCAAAAGACCTGAAATATATTACGGTAACTATACTAATGATTATGTAATAGTTAACTCTGGGGAAAAAGAATTTGATTACCCTTCTGGAAATAGTAATGTTGAAACAGAATATAAAGGAAAAGCTGGGATACCTTTAAATCTAATGAACAAGGCCGTCTTTGCTTTAAACAAAGGAAATGTAAAATTACTCATTTCAAACTTAATTACTAATGATAGTAAAATTTTAATTAATCGTAATGTAGAACAAAGAATTAAAAAAATTGCACCTTTTTTTACATACGATGATGATCCTTACTTGGTGATTGATAAAGGTAATCTTTACTGGATTATTGATGCTTATACTTCTTCTAATAAATACCCTTACTCAGAACCAATATCTTCAAATAAGTGGTATAAAGGAATTAATTACATCCGAAATTCAGTAAAAGTCGTAGTTAATGCGTATGATGGTAAAACAGATTTTTATTTAATTGATGAAAAGGATCCTATTGTACAGTCATATGCTAAGGCATTTCCTGGTTTATTAAAACCTAGATCTCAAATGCCTGAAGGCTTACAAGAACACTTACGCTACCCAGTTGATCTTTTTGATATACAAACTAAGGTTTATCGAAATTATCATATGACCAATCCAAGAGTATTTTATAATCGTGAAGATGCCTGGAATATTGCTAAAGAAATTTATAACAATGATCCTAAACCACAATTTATGGATCCTTATTATCTAAATATGAAATTTCCTAAATCAGATAAATTAGAGTTTGTATTAATGCGTCCCTTTACTCCGATTAACAAAGATCAAATGATTGGTTGGCTTGGTGCAAGAAATGACGGCGATAAATATGGTGAATTAGTTTTATTTAAGTTTTCAAAACAAAAATTGATTTATGGACCTATGCAAATTGAATCTAGGATAAATCAAGACTCCGTTATTTCCAAAGAATTATCTTTATGGGATCAAAAAGGTTCAAATGTACTTAGAGGTAATTTATTGGTAATCCCAATTAATGGTTCCCTCCTTTATGTCGAACCGCTATATATTCAGGCTGACAATGAAAACAGTTTACCTGAAGTTAAAAGAATCATAGTTTCGTATAAAGAACACATTGTCATGGAAGAAACTTTAATAAAAGGTCTTGAAAAAATATTTGGTAAAGAGATTTCTGATAATAAAACAAATGATGAACCTAATGATAATCAACTAGAAACACCAGATCTAAAATCTTTAGCTAAACAAGCTCAAGAAGCTTTAGATGAAGCCAAAACTACCTCTCAAAATGGTAATTGGGCTGAATATGGTAAAGCCTTAAATAAGTTAGAAAGTATTTTAAAACAATTAGAATAATTAACTGTGCAGGAGCTAGATATTAGCTCCTGTTTTTTTCTGGCTCTTGTTGTTTTATCTCTTTTAATCCCCAGTTAAAATCTATTAGTTTCCAAGTTATTTTTAAAAAAATGAGGACACTAATTCCAAATAGCACGCTAATTATTTCAACACCACTATCTTCGGCTAATTTTCTTTCATTAAAAACCCACATTACTTCTTTAGAATTTATTAATTTAAAATAACCAGCAACTACAAGAGATATTAAACCCAACAGAGAAATTATTCTTAAAGATTTATTCATAGAACTTCCTCCCCTTATTAGAGTTTATTCAATACAGCTTGAACATTTACCAAATAATTAAAAAATTAATAAAAAACTTTCTCCATTTTTTTACACACATATAATTGTTAGTTTTAGTAAATAAATATTAATGAATTAATAATGTAGCTTATATAGATTAGCTACAAATTGGGAGGTTTTTTTAATGAGAAATCAACAAAATATGAATAACCAGTTTTCAAATTCATCTAATGCATCAATTTCGACCATGGGTCCAGATACTTTCCAAAATAGTCCTTATAACCAAAGTGGATATAATATGGGACAGCCTAATAATCAATTAAATCAACAACAACAAGAACAAGAATATTTACAACAAGTACGTCAAGAGTTAAGTAATCAAGGTTCATACGGACAATCTTATAATCAACAACCAATGAATCAGTATTCACAAAACAATAATCAGCCTTATAATCAAAGTTCTATGAATCAATACTCTCAAAATAGTTATCAATCATCTTACAATCAACCAAGCCAATCCTTTGCAAGTAATAACAATCCTAATGCATCTGTCTCGACTATGGGACCAGATACTTTCCAAAATAGTCCTTATAACCAAAGTGGATTTAATGTGGGTCAGCCTTATGCTCAATACAATCAACAACAGCAAGAACAAGAATACTTGCAAAATGTTCGCCAAGAATTAAGTAACCAAGGTTCATACGGGTATGCGCAAAGACCTATGAATCAGTATTCACAAAACAGCTCACAACCGTACAATCAAAATTCTATGAATCAATACTCTCAAAATAACTATCAATCAAATACAAAACAAAGACCTTCTATGCAAAACTCATTTAATCAAAGTCAGTACTAAAACTAATAACCATTTAACTAAATAACTTAAGATTATTTTTGGGGTAACATAATATGTTACCCTTTTTTGTATTCACTATTTACATTTTTTAACATATAATATCTTGAAGTTTGCTTTTTTTTAACGATATAGATAATTATCTCCTAAAAAAAAGGTATGAACGAATTAATGTCGAATATAAATAACGGATAAAAATTTTCAAATATCTTATCAATGGGAGTGTTATATGTGACAAAAAATATTCTTAAATCTATTAGTATTCTTGTAATTTTGAGTTTTTTTATAACTATACATACACCAGTATTTGCTTCACAATTAGATGATTACAGAAAACAGCAAAAATCACTAAATACACAAATTAATTCTGTTAAAAATAAAATTAAACAAACAGAAACCAAGAAAAAAGCCACTTTAAATGATATAGATGCAATAAATAAAAATATACAACAAACTAATAATGAGCTTGTTACACTTGATAATAAACTTGACATAGCTCAAAAAAATATTAATACTGCACAAAAAGAAATTTCTGAAAAGAAAAAGAAGTAGAAGAAAGAACAGAGATTTTAGAAGAACGTTTATGTGATATATATATACAAGGTGATGTAAATATTTTAGAAGTACTTTTTCAATCAACAAACATTTCAGAATTTTTAACACGTTTTGAATTATTAAAGAGTATTGCTGAAAATGATACTGAATTGCTAACTACCCTTGAACAAGAAAGAAAAATACTAGATACTAAAAAAAGAAAACTAGAAGCTGTAAAAAAAGATATAGCTTATTTAAAATCTAGTAGAGAAAGTAAAAAAGAAGAATTAAGAATGGCCAGCATAAACAAGCAAGAACTAGTAAAAGTACTTGATACTGAAAAAAAATCATATGAACAAGGATTAAATGATATAGAAAAACAATCTAGGCAAATTACGAGCCAAATTCAAAAATTACAATCTTCTTCAAGTGGTTCAAAGCCTAGTAATATGCTTTGGCCAACGCCTGGATATACGAGAATAACATCTCCTTATGGTTGGAGAAACCATCCTATATTAAATAGTAAAAGATTTCATACTGGTATAGATATAGCTGCTCCACATGGCGCAAATGCTGTAGCTGTGGCAAGTGGTAAAGTTATTTTTGTAGGTTGGAATGGTGCTTATGGTAATACAGTAATAATTGATCATGGTGGTGGAATTTCTACTTTATATGCTCATCTATCTTCTTTTATAGTTAGTACTGGTACTCAAGTTTCTGTAAATCAATCTGTTGCAAGGATTGGTTCTACTGGTTGGTCTACTGGACCACATTTGCATTTTGAAGTTCGAAATAATGGTAACCATATAAACCCGTATAGCTTTTTAAAGTAAAAAATGACCTTAAAGGTCATTTTTTTTGTCTAAATTAATATTATCTTTACTTGCTAGTTTAATTATTTGTCCAATTTTACTCATAATATGTTCATATCCATTATCTACATGGGGTATCGAGCATTTTGAACAATCTTTTATACCCTTAGTATAAATAAAATTACCACCACATTTATCTTTTAAGGCATATAAAGGACAATAACAAAATAGACAATTAAACTCTTTTTGATTATCTATTTTATGACAAGGAAAATACTCACATTTATTATTTTGAAAAAATTTATAGTTTGACTCCATATGCAAACTCCTATTTCATACTTTTGGCGTATATTTTAAAGCTACCTGCTCTGCTGCTCGAATCCCATCTACAGCAGAAGACATTATACCACCAGCATGTCCTGCACCTTCTCCTATTGGATATAAGCCTATTATGTTTGATTGATAGTTTTCATCTCTTTCTATTCTAATCGGAGAAGAGCTCCTAGTTTCTACTCCAGTTAAAATGGCATCTTTAGATGCAAAACCCTTAATTTTAGAGTCAAAATATATTAAAGCTTCTTTTATTGTTTCCACAACAAAATCTGGTAGGCAATTTTTTAATTCACTAAACTTAACATCAGGTTTATAAGTGGGTTTTACAAACCCTAATTCATTACTTTTCTTGTCATTTAAAAAATCCCCTACTAATTGTACTGGCGCAAAATAACTTTCTCCAGTTAATTTATATGCCAGCCTTTCCCACTTTCGTTGAAACTCAATACCTGCTAAAGGATCACTACTCTCAAAATCCGTAGGGCTAACCCCTACTAAGATTGCTGAATTAGCATTTAATCCTGCTCTACTGTATTCACTCATACCATTTACTACTACGCCCCCTGCCTCAGAACTAGAGGCGACTACATATCCTCCTGGACACATACAAAAGGTATAGGCAGACCTTCCTGATGGACTGTGATACACAAGCTTATAGTCGGCAGCACCAAGCTTAGGATTTTGTGCATATTCTCCATATTGATTTTTATCAATTAATTGCTGAGGATGTTCAATTCGTACTCCTATTGAAAAAGGTTTTTGATTAATTTTAATCCCTTTATTATATAAAACTTCAAAGGTATCCCTAGCACTATGACCTATTCCTAATAAAACTACACTACATTTTAAAGCATCTTCATTATTTATAACAACTGACTCTATTTGATTGTTTTGAATAACTATATCAGTAACCTTTGAATTAAATCTAACTTCTCCGCCCAAGTCAATAATTTGCTTTCTAATTTGTTTTACTATATTTCTTAAAAGGTCAGTTCCAACATGAGGCTTTTTAGAATAAATTATGCTCTCTGGCGCACCCGCTTTTATAAATTCCTCTAAAACTTTTCGACATCTCTCATCACTAATAAGTGTAGTCAATTTCCCATCAGAAAATGTACCAGCACCACCTTCACCAAATTGCACATTACTTTCCGTATTAAGAATTCTTTCTTCCCAAAACGTAGAGACAGTTTTAAACCTTTCATCTACATTTTCTCCTCTTTCTAAAAGAATGGGTCTAAATCCCATTTGAGCTAATATTAGTCCCGCGAATAAACCAGAAGGACCTGTTCCAATAATTACAGGTCTATGGGCTAATTTAATATTTCCAATAGATACTTCTTTATAAGACATATCAGGAGTTTTAGTTATACCTTTATTAGAAAGTTTCTTTAAAATAACCTCTTCGTTCTTTACCTTAACATCTACAGTGTAAATGAAATATATTAAGTCTTTTTTCCTTGCATCAATTGACTTTCTATATATTTGATATTTAATTAACTGATTTTCTTTAAGCTTAAGTATATTTATTATTTTCTTTTTTAAAGACTTTTCATCTTCATCTATTCTTAATTTAATATTATTAATTCTAAGCATAAAAACACCCTCCATTACTACTTACTAGCATTTATCCCTGCTAAATATCCTGATGACCATGCCCATTGAAGATTAAAACCACCACACTGCCCATCAATATCTAATATTTCTCCAGCAAAAAAAAGACCTTTTACTAATTTGGACTCTAAAGTTTTTTGATTTACTTCATTTGTATTAATTCCACCTGCAGTAACCTGGGCATCTTGCCATGATTTAGTGCCTATAATTTGAAAGCGCCAATCTGTTAATATTGTAACCAAGTTTTCTTTTTCTTCTTTTGTTAAATTCGCTACACTCTTGTTTATGTCTTTTATTCCTATTTCTTTTAAAATTACTGGTATAATTCTTTTATTAATAAGTCCTACTAAACTAAATTCGACAGACTTTTTTGGTCTGTCCATAAACCTTTTAGTTAAGTACGCATTTAATTCATCTCGATTCATATTATCTATAATTTTAACCTTTAAGATAGCTTCCTCATTTTTATTTAATAATTCTGCAGCCTTTCTACTTAATTGTAAAATAGGAGGTCCAGATATCCCATAACTCGTAAATAAAATATCACCATAATCAGTATATAATAGTTTATTATTATTAAAAAGTCCTGCTGTACCTTTAAACTTCACGCCTTGAATTTGTTTAAATAAATTCCCTGCTAATTTCAATTGCACTAAACCAGGATAAAGATCTGTTACTGTATGTCCAAAACTTTTAGCTAATTCATAACCCTCACCATTAGATCCTGACGAAGGCATTGCTTTACCACCAGTTGCTAAAATAATCCTATCAGTCTTATGAACCTTACCATTTTCACTAACTACTGTGAATTTAGACCCTTTCTTACTAATACTTCGTACATCTGAGTTTGTAATCAGTTTAATCCCTAGTTCTTCAACTTCATATCTTAAAACATCCAATATACTAGTTGCTTGATCTGACCTTGGAAAAACTTTTCCTGCTTCCTCTATTTTATGGGAGATGCCCAGTTTTTCAAAAAAATCGATAGTATCATGAACATTAAAACTTGCTAATGAGGAATATACAAATTTAGGGTTTTTACCTGAATAGCAGTTTACCTCTACATTTAGATTAGTAAAATTACATCTTCCATTTCCAGTTACTAATATTTTTTTTCCTATTCTATCATTTTTTTCTATGATAGTTACATCAGCGTAATTTTGTTTAGCAAAAATGGCAGCAACTATTCCTGCAGCTCCTCCACCAATTATAATTATGTTGTTATTTGAGCCAGACATTTAATCACCTCTAGTTTAATTATACTTTTTATAAAATTGTATACAATATATATATCTTCTGTTTCTTGTAGTTTTTCTAACTATGAATTAAGATATAACCATTAATTTAAAAATGGAGGGTAAATAAATGGAAAAAATACGTGTAGCAATTGTTGGATATGGTAATATTGGAAAGTTTGCAGTTGAAGCTGTAAATGAAGCCCCTGATATGGAATTAGTAGGAGTTGTAAGACGTCCTAGTTCTTTATCTAAACCAATTCCTCCAGAACTTAATAATATTACTGTTGTCTCAGATATTGATGAATTAGAAAATGTAGATGTAGCCTTGATTAGTATGCCTTCACGCCTGGTTGAAGAAACTGCAGTACAACTTTTAAATAAAGGTATTAGTACAGTAGATAGTTTTGACATTCACTCAAAAATTGTTGATCTAAGAAATAATCTTAATTTAATAGCCCAAGATAATAATTCTGTAGCAATTATTTCTTCTGGCTGGGATCCAGGGTCAGATTCTATGATTAGAGGTATTATGGAATTTATGGCGCCTAGAGGTGTTACCGACACTAATTTTGGTCCTGGTATGAGTATGGGACATTCCGTTGCCGTTAAAGCAATAGAAGGTGTAGTTGATGCTTTATCTGTAACTATTCCTTTAGGCACTGGTATTCATAGAAGGATGGTTTATATTCAAATAGAACCAGAATCTAACTTCGATCAAATAAAAGAAAACATACTTAAAGATCCATATTTCGTTAATGATGAAACACATGTAAAACTTGTTCCAAATGTAAAAGACTTAATTGATGTAGGTCACGGAGTTTTAATGGAACGTAAAGGAGTTTCAGGTTCTACTCATAATCAATTATTAAAATATGAAATGAGGATTAATAATCCTGCTCTAACTTCTCAAATAATGGTTGCTAGTGCTAGAGCTTGTTTAAAGCAAAACCCTGGTTCATATACTTTAATTGAAATACCAATAATTGACCTTATTTATGGTGATCGTGAGGAACTTATTCATAAGCTAGTTTAAATAAAAGGATATCTCTTAATTAAGAGATATCCTTTTATTTTACTATTTAATTTTTAGTCCTTATTAACAGTCATCCTGATCATCGTCATAATCGTAGTCATATTCATCATCATTATCAATTGGTTGCATTGGAAACATTCCTGGCATACCCATCATCGGATTCATTGGAAACATTCCCGGCATACCCATCATCGGACACATTGGATTCATTCCCGGCATACCCATCATCGGATTCATTGGGTTCATTGGATACATTCCTGGCATACCGTTATTCATATTTCCTGGCATACAAGGGCACATCGGACACATTGGATTCATATTATTTCCTGGCATAGGGTTCATTGGATGATTAGGAGGTTTAACTCCCGTACTAGGTTTTTTATGATGCATCTCTTCAATATGATTTAGATTTTCAGACATAAATAATTAATCCCCTTTCAATAAAAGTATTTTCTCTACACTTATATCATATGAACAAAGATACTTTTGTGTTAAGTAATATTGAAAGGTATGGAATTATTATATTTAATTTAATTTAATTTAAAATATAATTAATTAATGCAGCATGCAGTGCTTTTCCACCTAAATATGAGCAGTGCATTTTTTCTTCAGGTAATCCATTATCTAATGCTTCCAAAATATCTACATCTGTTATTTCAGCGGCATCTTCTAAATGTTTTCCCTTTATAAGCTCAGAATAAACACTGGTAGTTGCAATAGCACCTGGACAACCATTAACCTGATATTTAACGTCAGTTATTATGTTATCTTCAATCTTTAAAAATAATTCTACATAGTCACCACAATTAGGATCCCCTCCTGTACCAACTGCATCAGGGTTTTCCATTATTCCTAAATTTCTTGGATTATCAAAATGGTCTAAGACTTTATCGTTATACATAAAACTCATCCTTTCTAGCAATAATAAGTAAAATAGATATCTTTTTATAAAATGATAAAATTTAATAATATTTATTATCAAATCTTGTTATTTTACATATAATTTAATATAATTAATTATTATAATAATAAAAAGAAACAAAGCATACATAGTATTAATAATATTTATTAGACGTTGATTTGATTTTGAATTTCTATTCCCAATCTATTATTAAAAAAAATAAGGAGCGATTAACATGGTTAATGTAAACGCTGTTTTAATTGGGGGCTTGTTTGTCTTTTACTTTAGTTTATTATTTGAAGTAATGATTAAAGCTGATGAAGAAAAATATTTAAAATCAATAACCTGGGAAAATCAATTAATTAAATTAAGTGATTATATCTTAGTTCACACTAGTAAAGAGTCCTATCATGGTATCTTTAGAGGTCTAATAACTCAAAATGGTGAATGGATTTTTATTATGTCCTGTGAAGGAAATCCCAGGGTAAAAATACCTTGGACCCATATTAATGCAATTACAAAAGTATAATTAGTTATTTATAACACCCTTTATATTCAACTGGAACTAAATTAGCAACCTTTTGCATTATTTCATCAATTAGTTTATTATCAGGGTTAATATCCAAATCTTCTAAATAAAATGGTTCCCCAATATTTACATTAACAGTTGCATTAATAAACCATTCATTACTCATATTACCTTCTTCATTAATTGGCAACAGTTTTTCAGTTCCCCATATTCCAATCGGTATTATAGGAGAATTAGCTTGTTTAGCAATTAAGGACACACCAGATCTACCTTTTAACATTTTACCAGTTCTACTTCTTGTCCCCTCCGGAAAAACAAGAATGGATTTACCACCTTTTAGGGTGTCTATACTTTGTCTTAATGCTTTTCTATCAGGTTTATTAGGTTGAATCTCTATATGAGGCACTAAGTCTAACATTAAATTTGTTGATAATTCTCCTTGTAGTTTAACGCCTGCTAAAAAATAAACTTCCTTAACTTCTTTTAAAGTATAATGTAATATAAGTCCATCTGCATTGGATAAATGATTGGATATAAAAACAAAAGAACCTGCCTTGGGAATATTTTCTATGCCGCTTACTTTTAAGTTGGCATATTTTTTGATAAAATGTCTAGCTATTTTATCAAGTACATTAACTCGTATTATTTTAGGCATCTTTGATAACAAATTAAATAACACTTTATACATAGTTCATCTCCCTTCATATATTGCTCTAAAGTCGAACATGCTTACCCTTTAATTCTAACACAAATTTGTAAAACATTACTAAATATAATTTATAATAGTGAATTTTAAAATATTCTTTAAAACATATTGACCTAATATAGTTTAAATTATATAATACTGACAAGACATCTGTCATTACAATTTATCAGGGGGAGTTTAAATGAATACAAAAACACTAGTTATCGGTGCTTTACTTACTTCACTTGCACTTATTATTCCTTTAGCCTTTGGGGGCTTTTTAGGAGTCAATATTCCTCCTTTTAGTGCTACCCTTGCTTCTCATGTACCTGTCATGTTAGCTATGACTATTAATCCTTTAGTAGCTTTTATGGTTGGAGCTGGTTCAGCATTTGGTTTTTTAATTAAATTAGGTCCTATTGTAGGAGCCAGGGCCTTTACCCATGTTATCTTTGCTGTAATGGGTGCTAAACTGATTCAAAAAGGATTTTCTTTTAAAAATGTCTTACTAGTTACTGCACCTATTCATGCTATAGCTGAAGCACTAATTGTAATTCCTTTTGGGTTTTCTTTATATGATATTGGAATGGTTATTGGAGTGGGAACCTTTCTGCATCATTTAGTTGATTCTGGTATTGCACTTGTTGTTTATGGTCTTCTAGCTACTTCAATGGGATTAAATCTAGCAAAACAAGTTAGATAGCTTAACTTATTAACTAAGTGGAACTTTAAATTAGATAATTTAAAGTTCCACTTAGTTTTTTGTTACCCTTTTATTCTTGCTAGTATCGCCCAGCGTCTATATAATCTTTTTAGATACTTTGGTCCTCCATTATATATTTCTAGTGCTTTTTTAAACATTTCTTTGGCCTTTTTTTGATCATATTTACTTATCACTTCTCCAGCTTTATACAGGGTTTCAACTGTTCCATAATAATGCAGATTCCCTATATAGTCATTTATATTATTTTCATTTTTCTTACTAGAATAGGCTTCTGCAAGTAAATAAATATAAGGCTCACCATATCCTATTTTAGGATTAATATCAATTGCTGTTTCTAGCTCAGTTATACCCAAATCAATTTTATTTTGTAAATAATACGCTTTACCTAATAAAAAATGGGTTTCTGCATAATTGTCCATCTTATCTAAGGTTTTCATGAAGTTTTCCTCTGCTTTTTGGTATTTATTGTCCTCTAAATATAAAGAACCTAATTCTCTATACGCATTAATATTTGCAGGATTAAGCTTTATAGTAGATTTTAAATTTGCAATTTTTCTCTTTCTTTTTAAAGGTTTGAATATATCAGGTATAATTCCAATAAATTTACGTTCAACAAGTATAAATGCAATTATGAGTATTCCCAAAGAAATAATTGGATTACCTATTATTCTTGTTAAAAAATAATAATAAATAAAATAACGCAAGCTTTTCCCTCCTCATACATATTATAAGCAAATATTTTCAATTAATCTAATATTTTTTCACTTTCTTTATACCTTTGCCATCTACATTTAGTCAAATTAAAAGCCACCCAAAGGGTGACTTTTATTAGCTTACTCTTTTTCTAATATAAATAATAGTACTAAGAATAATTATAGCATTAATTAAAACCATTAAACAATACGTCCTTTCGCTCATAATCTGTTTTGTGCTTTTTTATTATTATATACTTATTTGGGATATTTTACAATAAACTCTAGTCATAAAATGATACCCTTGTACCTTAATGTTAATATATCATGACAAAACTCTTCACACCTTAGCTATTCCCAAACTAGTCTGTTTTTATTAAAAAAGGTTTCTAGACTAATCTAGAAACCTTTTACTTACTATTTATTTAATACAACACTTCTATAACCGCCAATTAAATTTTTCACCTTTTCATATCCATTAGACCTTAAAACCTGCTCAGCAATGTATCCTCTTATACCGATTTGACAAAATACTACTATTTCTTTATCTTTAGGAATTTCATCTAAACTTTCACGTAGCTCTGATAACGGAATATGAGTTGCGTTTTCCATTTTTCCTAAATCTAGTTCATAAATTTCCCTAACATCTAGAATAAAAGAATCGTCTTTATTTATATCATCTAATTCATCAATATAAATAGGTGACATTCTACCTTCCATTAAGTTTTGAGCAGAATAACCAATCATATTAACTGGGTCTTTTGCTGAACCAAAAGGAGGAGCGTATACTAGTTCTAGATCTTGCAAGTCTATTACAGTTTTTCCAAATCTCATTGCAGTAGCTAATACATCAATTCTCTTATCTACCATGTCCTTACCTACAGCTTGAGCACCTAAAATTTTTCCTTCATCATTAAATATTACTTTAAGTGTCATTTGAGATGCACCTGGGTAATATTTTGCATGTGAAAATGGATGTATAGTAACTGATTTGTGTTCAATACCTTTATTTGTTAATTGACGCTCATTAAGTCCAGTTGCCCCAACTTGTAAATCAAATACTTTTGCAATCGCTGTTCCTTGAGTACCATTATAAGTTACTTTTCTTCCCATAATATTATCAGCTGCTATTCTTCCTTGTTTATTAGCAGGACCAGCTAAAGGTATCTTAGCTTCACTACCATCTACAAAGTGCTTTATCTCTATAGCATCTCCAACAGCATAAATGAACGGATCAGATGTTTGTAGATAATCATCTACTTTAATAGCTCCAGTATTACCAATTAAAAGACCAGCATCTTTAGCTAACTTAATATCAGGTCTTACTCCAATCGCTAATATAATCATATCAGCTTCGATTTCTTTTCCACTACTTAATTCTATACCAGTATCAGTTATTTTGTTTAATCCATCTCCTAAAACTAAATTAACTTTATGTTTTTTTATTTCTGATTGAACTTGTCCAACCATATCAGTATCTAAAAACGTCATAACTTGTGGTGCCATATCTACTACAGAAACTTCTATACCTATATGGGCGAGGTTTTCCATCATTTCAATTCCAATAAAACCGCCACCTATAACAGCAGCTTTTTTAGGATTGTTTTTTGCTATATAATCTAAAATACGTTCAGTATCTGGTATATTTCTTACTGTAAATACATTTTCATTAGCTATTCCTTCTATAGGTGGGATAATTGGCTCAGCACCAGGAGAAAGTACTAAATAGTCATAACCTTCTGTATATGTACTACCATCCTCTAGATTTTTAACTTCAACTTCCTTTTTTTCTGGGTTAATCGAGGTTACTTCGTTGAACACTCTAATATCTAAAGCAAACTTTTCTTCCATTTCTTCAGGCGTAGAAACTAATAAATTATCCTGATCTCTAATTATTCCTCCAACATGATATGGTAAACCGCAGTTGGCAAATGAAATATGTTCACCCTTTTCAAAAATTACAACATGTGATTTTTCACTAAGTCTTTTTAATCTAGCAGCACATGTAGCACCACCTGCTACACCACCAACTATTAAAATTTTCTTTTCACACATATAAATCCCTCCCAAGCTTATTATATTTTAATAATACAATGGATAAAACTCAAGTCCCTTACTCAAGGGACTCAATAAGGTTAAGAATACTATCGCTAGCTATTTTATAATTAACTTCTACACCATGACGCTCACCTTCAATTACGCCAGCAGCTTTTAGTTTCGATAAGTGTTGTGATACTGTCGACTGTGGAATAGCTAATCCCCCCTGCATAGTAGATACATTACAGGACCCCAATCGTATTAAATTTTTCACAATACATAACCTTATAGGATGTGCTAATGCTTTTAATAATTCAGCCTGCCTTACTAATTCTTTATATTGGCTAGAATTTACCACTTTTAGCCCCCCAATATATATATTATAACCACATCCATTATTATATCAGTATTTAATAATATATAAATATGAAATTCATAAATTATTGCATATTCTCTAACTTTTTTTTAAAATCAATAAAAAAAAATTCAATTATTTAGATATTTTCAAAATATCTTAACTATCCTTTAGGATCAAAGATAGTAGCAATTGTATATCCAAGTATAATGGCAATAACAATTCCTGCAGAAGTGGCTTCCATTCCTCCTGAAAATGCCCCTATAATTCCATTTTCTTTGACACCCTTAATTGCTCCTTGAGCTAATGCATGTCCAAATCCTGAAAGTGGCACAGTTGCACCTGCACCCGCTAGTTTAACTAAACCGTCATATAATCCTAAACCACTAATAACTGCTCCTGTTGTAACATAACCTACTAATACATGGGCTGGGGTAATAATGAAAGGCGTTAAATCCATAATTAGTTGCCCTATTACACATATAATTCCTCCAATTAAAAAAGCCATTGGTAAATTTTCTAGCATCACTTAACCTCCTATAACCTTCTTTTCAATTAAAACACCATGGGCTATACCAGGAATCGATTCTCCTTGTTGACTACTTGTAGGACTTAACAAAGCTCCTGTACCCACTAGTAACATACTCTTCCACTTATTATTTAATAGTTGAGGTAGTAAATATCCAGCTAAGACAGAAGAAGAACAACCTGCTCCGCTTCCTCCAGCATGTACATCTTGACTAGGATCAAAAACTAATACTCCACAATCTGTAAAGTTAGAGGAAATATCAAAACCCTCTTCTTGTACTAAATCTTTACAGAGAACTCTTCCTATATTACCTAGATCTCCTGTCACAATTAAATCAATATCCTCTGGTTTTTTACCTGTGTCCTTAAAATAAGTAACTATAGTATCGGCTGCTGCAGGTGCCATTGCGGCACCCATATTCATAGCATTTGAAATACCCATATCTATAACCTTGCCAAAAATTCCTTGAGTTATCATTAGTTGATCGATCTGGTTTTCTAAAACAAAAGAACCACTTCCTGTAACTGTCCACTGAGCTGTCATTGCTCTTTGCACACCTAACTCCGTAGGAAAACGCAATTGCCTTTCTGCGGTTTCATAATGACTTGAGGTCGCCACTCCCACCTTTTGTCCATAATTACCATCAATAATCATTGACCCTAATATCAAGCCTTCGACTAAAGTAGAACAAGCACCATATAAACCGATATACGGAACACCAAAAGAGCGAGCTGTAAAGTTTGAACAGATGATTTGATTTAGTAAATCCCCTGCTAAAAAATACTCTAAATCACTAGGTATATAATTCTTTTTTTCTAGAGCTATCTCCATAGCACTTTGAAGCATTTTTTGTTCAGATTTTTCCCAGGTTTTTTCATGATCATAATTATTATCTAAAGTATGTTCGAACCATTTTCCAAGTGGACCGTTTTTTTCCTTTTTCCCAACAACACATCCAAATGATGATATAGATACTGGATTTATAAAATTAATTGTTTGATTTCCTATTTTTCTATTTAAATTCATTTTATCAACCTCTATAAAATAATATAGTAAATTAAGCCTATAAGTGCAGAAACTAATGTACCATATAAAAGAACTGGACCAGCAATAGTAAATACCTTCGCTCCTATTCCATAGACATATCCTTCTCGTTTAAATTCTAAAGCAGATGATACTATAGAGTTTGCAAAACCAGTTATGGGTACCATTGATCCTGCCCCAGCAAACTTACCAATTTCATCGTAAACACCTAGTCCTGTAAGTAAGGCGCTAATTACAATTAAAAAAATAGAAGTCATCATACCTGCTTCATTATCTGTAAATCCATTTATCGTAAAAGTATTTAAAACTATTTGACCCAAGGTGCAAATTATTCCACCAACCAAAAAAGCTGCTAAAGCATTTTTTATTATTGGTGGTTTAGGTTTAGCCTTTTTTGCTTTACTCTTATAAACCAATTGCATATGTTTATTTACTTTGGTTTGTTGATTTTCAATTTGTTTTCGAATACTTCTTAATTCGTCTCTTTCTGCCTTTTGTGCCTTTCCTTCCTGCATAACTATTTTTTGATGATCAATTTGCATCTTAGTCAAGATGTCTTGCATCTCTTGTTTTGTCATGGAATCTAATTTTGTTAATGTCTGATTTCTGCATGATATGTTTTCTGCAAATTTTTTTAAGCCCATATTTTTCACCTCTTAGCTTATTATTGCACGAGTACTCAAATTTATGCTTTAAACAAAAAAAAGAGACACAAATTTATGTGTCTCTAAAATTAAACTCTACATTATCTTTTATTGCAATATTAAGTGAACTTAATAAAACATAAGAGGTCTTAAAAAAAAATCCCTTATAATATAGAATTTTTTACTTATTTGATTTTTGTGCTCCTTGTATATCAACCGTATAATTATCCTTATAAATTAAATCTGACACAGGTATTATTTCATACCCTTCTTTAACAGCATACTCAATGATGTTCTCAAGAGCTGCTGCTGTAAAGGCACCATTATTATGAAATAATACAATAGCACCAGGATGAAGTTTTTTTGTTACTCTTTCTATTATATCATTTTCTGTCATATTATTTTTCCAATCTAATGAATCTATACTCCATTGAATAGGATAGTATCCAGCATTATTAATAATGCTTATTACTTTATTATTATATTCACCAAATGGGGGTCTAAAAACCTTGGCCTCATATCCAGTTATTTCTTTAATTAAATTAGCATTGCCTTGTAATTCTTCTAAAACTTGATTTTCAGATAAATTATTTAAATGTGGATGAGTAACACTATGCATACCTATTTCATGACCCTTTTCTGCAATTGTTTTGGCTACATCTGGATAATCTTTTAACCAAATATTAGTTAAGAAAAATGTTGTTTTAATTTTATGTTTTTCTAGTGTTTCTAATAATTTTGGTGTAAACTCTGCCCCCCATGTTGCATCAAAACTGATGGCAACCTTTTTCTCTTTTGTATCAACAAAATAAATTGGTTTTAAATCTTGATTTTGCACTAATACACCTATACTTTTATCTGCTGCTTTAAAAATTCCCTGATGAAAAACTCCGATTGTACAAACAAGAATTATGGCTATTAAGGATATTTTAGCTAATTTTTTCCGTGATAAATTTATTAACTTCAATATAATAGTACTCCCTTCCTTTATTATTTTTATTTAATACTTATGCTTTAAATATAAAAAAAGAAGGCATAATGCCTTCTTTTTTTATATTTTACATATTATAATTTGGGGCTTCATTTGTAATAAAAATATCATGTGGATGACTTTCTTTTAGTCCAGATCCTGTTTGTAAAACAAATCTAGCATCTTCTTTCATGCCGGTTATGTTAGATACTCCACAATAACCCATAGAAGCCCTTACACCACCCATTAATTGATAAACCGTATCCGCAATCGGTCCCTTATTTGGAACTCTTCCTTCTACACCTTCTGGTACTAGTTTTTTTACATTTTCTTGGAAGTATCTATCACTACTTCCATTTTTCATTGCTCCCATTGAACCCATACCTCTATAAACCTTGTAACTTCTTCCTTGATATATTTCAATTTCTCCTGGACTTTCTTCTGTACCCGCAAAGATGCTTCCTAACATAACTACACTAGCGCCTGCAGCTATTGCCTTAGATATATCACCAGAATAACGAATACCACCATCAGCAATTACAGGTATATTATATTCTTTAGCTACTTTAGCACAATCATTTATTGCTGTTATTTGTGGTACGCCAACCCCAGCAACAATTCTTGTAGTACAAATTGAACCTGGTCCAATTCCAACCTTAACGGCATCTACTCCAGCTTCTATTAAATCTTTAGTTGCCTCACCGGTAGCAATATTACCTGCTATTATTTGTACACTTGGATATAAACTTTTAATTTTCTTTACTGTCTCAATAACACCTTGAGAATGTCCATGTGCTGTATCTACAACAATTATATCAACATTTGCACTAACTAATGCTTTAGTTCTATCTAGGGTATCAGAGCTAACTCCTACAGCTGCTCCTACTAACAATCTTCCTTGACTATCCTTAGCTGAGTTAGGATACTTTACAGCTTTTTCAATATCTTTAATCGTTATTAGTCCTTTAAGGTTATAATCATCATCAACTAAAGGTAATTTCTCGATACGATATTTTTGTAAAAGATTTTTAGCTTCAGTTAAATTAGTATTAATAGTTCCAGTGATTAAATTATCTTTAGTCATAACATCTTTTATAGGAATATTATAATTTGTCACGAATCTAATATCCCTGTTTGTTATAATACCTACTAGTTTGTTTTCAACTGTAATCGGAACTCCTGAAATATGGTATTGAGCCATTAATTCTAATGCGTCAACAATTAAATGATCTGGACTTAAGAAAAAAGGATCTGTTATAACCCCATGTTCAGATCTTTTTACTCGATCTACTTCCAGTGCTTGTTGCTTTATAGACATATTTTTATGAATAATACCTATTCCGCCTTCACGCGCAATTGCTCTAGCAAGTTTCGATTCAGTTACTGTATCCATACCTGCACTCATTAACGGTATATTAAGTTTTATTGTTTTAGTTAAATTAGTTGAAGTGTTAACTTCCCTGGGTAATATATTTGATTTAGCCGGCACTAATAAAACATCATCAAATGTGTATCCTGTTTTTAAAATTTTATTTTCCACTACTAATCCCCCTATTTAATTTTTAGATAAAATTATATCATATAGTTTTAATTGTGACATTATTTTTTTATGTAATCACCTATAAATTTTCAATGTGATTAATATCATTAAATACTACTAATGTACCTTTAGTATCGTTAAATTCAACAATTGTTATACCTGTATTACCTTGAATCATTTTTCTCACATTTTTGAGCTCAATATCCAAAAAATAAGATAAGATAGTAGCTATCGTAAGTCCATGTGAAACTACTACTACAGTTTTATTATTATGTTTTTCTAGAATCTCATTTATTTGGTTCACAGCTCGATTTTGTAAGTCTTTTATAGATTCTGCTTTGGGGATTTGGACACTTTCAGGATCTTTAAACCACTTTTCTACTAGCTCAGGATATTCATTTTTAAGTTCCTCATAAGTTTTCCCTTCCCAAACTCCAAAATTAAATTCCCTAAGTCCTATACTTGGACTTACTTTCAATTCCTGTTCTAATCCTATAATTTCAGCAGTTTTATATGCCCTTTGTAAATCACTTGCATATATTACATCTACTTTATCTTCTTTTAGTTTTTGTGCAACTAAATCTGCTTGCATAATACCTGTTTCATCTAAATGTATGTCTGTTTGTCCTTGATATTTTCTTTTAGCATTCCATAAAGTTTGCCCATGTCTAATAAAAATTATTTTAGTCATAATCCACCTTCCTATTAAATTATATTGTATCAGTTATCCCCCAACTCTCAAAGGAAATAATCTATAATTAATAATATTAATACTATTATAAAAATAAGCAATTACAAACAAAAGGTGCCCTAGTATAAAGAGCACCTTTAATAACTTTTTTTGCGAGATTCTAATTCAAGAATCCTTTTATTTTTATCCCATAACCAATAAACATATTTTAAATTATCTTTATGTAATTTTTTATTTTCACTTTCATACTTTATAGATAATAATCTTTTTTCTTTTTCAGTCTTTTCTAATAAATTCATTAATACTCTCCGACTTACTCTCAGATATTCAACTTGGTTTTCTAAATATTCTATTCTTTTCTTTAAATTTTCAACTTCCATTTTTACTCAAACCTCCTAGCATCTTTTCTACTATTATATTCTAGGAAGTAAAAATATAATCAAAAATTTGCCATTTTCAATTCTTCCACATATTTATAATCTAGTTTTATATTACCTAACATAAAACTAGCATCTTTATTTTTTCCATGCCAGTCTGATCCTCCAGTTAAAAGCAAATCATGCTTTTTTGCAATACTCGCATATTTTTTACTCATTTTTTTGGTATGATCAGGATGCCAAACTTCTATGCCCATTAATCCAAGGTTAACTAACTGTGGAATGATATCATCATCATTCAAAATGCCCGGGTGAGCTATAATTGGTATACCCTGGGCTTTTAATATCAAATCTAAAGCCTCTTGAGGAGTGATTTTATATCTTTCTACATATGCAGGACATCCTGGTGATAGAAGCTGATTAAAGGCTTCTTTAACGCTTCTAATATAACCCTTCTCAACTAACAACCTCGCAATATGAGGTCTTCCTACTGACCCATTTCCTGAAAGCTTAATAATTTCTTCATAATTAATTTTATAATTTAATTTATTTAATATAAATACTATTTTTTCCATTCTATCTCTGCGTGCAGATTGCATTACTTTTAGTTTATTTTGTAAATTATAATTATTTTGGTTACAAAAATAACCTAAAATATGAATTTCTTTTTTATCCCAAACTGTGCTTATTTCTATACCGGGTATAACTTCAATGCCCAATTTATCGCCAACACTAACTGCTTCTTCTATTCCATCAAAGGTATCGTGATCTGTTATAGATATTGCGCTAAAACCGATTTCTTTAGCCTTTTCTACAACATTAGTAGGAGAATACTGACCATCAGAAAATAAGGTATGTATATGCAAATCTGCAAATCTATTCACTATTTCAACACCTGCTTTAATATCCTTAGAAAGTTATTACCCATAATATTACCAATTTCCCGTGAAGTAAAACCTTCTCTTTCTAAGGCTACGATTAAATTAGGTACCTTAGTAACATCTTCTAGTCCTTTAGGAGTACAATCTATCCCATCAAAATCAGATCCTAATCCTACGTGCTCAGTACCCATTATTTCTGAAGCATGAACAATATGCTTTATAACATCATTAATATCAGCATTATGTGGATTTTTATTTAAAAAATCTGGGCAATAATTAATCCCTATTACACCACCATTTTTAGCTAGTGCCTTTAATTGCTTATCTGATAGATTTCGATGATGTTCAGTTAATGAACGACAACAAGAATGCGACGCTACTATAGGAAACTGCGAAGTTTCAATAACATCCCAAAATCCATTCACTGCTAAATGGGATACATCGATTAACATGCCTAATTTATTCATTTCACTTACAACACTTCTACCAAAAGAAGACAATCCTTGACCATTTGGTTCTTCATATGCTCCATCAGCGATTTCATTCCGCTGATTCCAGGTTAATGTAAGGCTACGTACCCCTAATTCATATAAACAACGTAATACTTCAATTTTACCAGCTAAGGCCTCTCCTCCTTCGATAGCTAGAATTATTTTTAACTCATCATTACTAAAATTATTTAAATCATTTTTATCTTTAACTAGTTTTACATAATCTAAATCTTTAATTTCTGTTTTAAGTATATCTATTAATTCTAAAGTTCTAATTACAGAATTATAAGGTTTGTAATGATCCTCTATATATAACGCCATAAATTGAACGCCTACCCCACTTTTTAAGAGACGTGGGAAATCAAGATGACCTTCTTTTGAGTTAATTCTCAAATCTCTGTTTTTATTTACTTTTTCCAAAATTGAATCACAATGTCCATCTACAATCAAATAATGCATTTAAAGTCTCCTTATGTTTATTTGTTTTTATAAAATTAAAACCTGTTTACTCTAATATAGAATAAACAGGTAAAAACTTTTACCTTGGTGAAACAATTAATTTAATAGCCGTTCTTTCTTCACCGTCAATAATGATATCAGTAAATGCTGGTATACAAACTAAATCAATACCACTAGGAGCAACAAAACCTCTAGAAATAGCGACAGCCTTTACCGCTTGGTTTAGAGCACCTGCGCCAATTGCTTGTATTTCTGCACAACCTTTTTCGCGAATTACCCCTGCAAGAGCGCCTGCAACAGAATTTGGACTAGACTTTGCTGAAACTTTCAAAACTTCCATTTGATTGTTACCTCCTCATATTGTAAATGGTAATTAAAAGAAATATTATCAATATTTATATATTCTACACTTTTCAAAATAATTCCTCTTTTATATTTTTAAAATTATGAATACTTAGCCTTTATAAATTTTTTTGTATTCTTTCGATTGATTTTGCTTTGCCAGTTAAAGGATCTATGGTGAGTACTACACCATTTAGTTGACCTTTCCCATTTGCCATTTCAAAACGCACTGGCATTTGTGTAAGAAACTTTTGTATTGCTAAATCTCTTTTTACTCCTAACACAGAATTTCTAGGCCCAGTCATCCCTACATCTGTAATATATGCACTACCATCTGGAAGTATTCTTTCATCAGCAGTTTGAATATGTGTATGAGTACCTAAAACTCCTGAAACCTTACCATCTAGATACCATCCCATTGCTACTTTTTCTGATGTTGCCTCAGCATGAAAATCAACAATTATGATCTGTGTTTCTTTTTTAATTTCATTAATTATATTATCTATTATTAAAAATGGAGATATTAATGGCTGCAAGTATATTGAACCTAATAAATTAATAACTCCTACTTTGATATTGTTTTCAATTTCATAAATTACATAACTATTACCCGGTGTTCCTTCAGGAAAATTTGCAGGTCTAATTAGTGTTCTTTCGTATTCAATAAAATCCAATATTTCCTTCTTATCCCATACATGATTACCCATTGTTATGATGTTTATATTATAATTATATAATTCCTGAAGTATTTCATAAGTTATGCCTTTACCCCCTGCTGCATTTTCACCGTTTGCTAACACTAAATCTAAATTATATTCCTTATATAACGATGGTAGTACATCCCTTACCGCATTCCTACCAACATTGCCTACAATATCTCCGATCATTAGTATATTAAGCATATAGCCTCCTAATTTAAGTTTTTATGTTGTAAAAGCGACCTAAAAAGGTCGCTTTATTTTCAATACTATTTTGCATACTCTACAGATCTAGTTTCTCTAATCACAACTACTTTTATTTGACCTGGATATTCTAATTCACTTTCAACTCGTTTTACAATATCTCTTGATAGATTTACAGCTGCTGCATCATCAAGTTTTTCAGGTTTAATAATAATTCTAACTTCTCTACCTGCTTGAATAGCAAAAGATTTTTCTACACCATCATAGGAGTTAGCTATTTCTTCAAGTTTTTGTAATCGTTTTAAGTATGATTCTAACGTTTCTCTTCTTGCTCCTGGCCGAGCTGCCGAGATCGCATCAGCTGCAGCAACTAAGGCTGCTTCTACAGTCATCATCTCCACATCACCATGATGAGCTTCTATTGCATTTACTACTTCTTTATTTTCACGATACTTTTTCGCAAGGTCTGCCCCAATAGTAACATGAGGACCTTCAACTTCGTGGTCAACAGCTTTACCTATATCATGTAATAATCCAGCTCTTTTAGCTAGACGAATGTCTACTTCAAGCTCAGATGCTAATATTCCAGCTAAATTCGATACTTCAATTGAATGATTTAAAACATTTTGACCATAACTTGTCCTATATTTTAATCTTCCTAAAAGTTTAATAATTTCAGGGTGTAAACCATGTACACCAGTTTCAAATGTAGCTTGTTCTCCTTCTTCTCGTATAATATTATCTACTTCTTTTTGAGCCTTATTTACCATTTCTTCAATACGAGCAGGATGTATACGTCCATCGAGAATAAGTTTTTCTAAAGCTATTCGTGCTACTTCTCTTCTGATAGGATCAAAGCCTGATAAAATAACAGCTTCAGGAGTATCATCAATTATTAAATCAATACCCGTTAGAGTTTCTAAAGTACGGATATTTCTTCCTTCCCTACCAATTATTCTACCCTTCATTTCATCATTTGGTAGAGCAACAACTGAAACAGTTGTTTCTGCCACATGATCAGCTGCACATCTTTGAATTGCTAAGGCAATAATTTCTTTTGCTTTCTTCTCTCCATCTTCCTTAGCTTGAGTTTCCATTTCTTTAATCATCATAGCTGTTTCATGCTTGATTTCATCTTCAACCTTTTTTAGCAATATTTCTCTAGCTTCATCAAAAGTTAAATTTGCTACTCTTTCAAGTTCAGACATTTGTTTTTCATATAGCTCTGTAATCTCAGCTTTTAGTCTTTCAATGCCTGATTCTTTACGATGTAAATTTTCTTCTTTCTTTTCTATACCTTCAAATTTACGATCTAAAGATTCTTCTTTTTGAATTAATCTTCTCTCTGATCTTTGTAATTCATTACGTCTATCCCTGATTTCTCGATCAGCTTCAGATCTAAGTTTATGCACTTCATCCTTAGCTTCTAGAGTAGCTTCTTTGATATTTGCTTCTGCGTCCTTTTTTGAATCTTTTATAATTCTTTCTGCTTCTTCTTCAGCAGATTTGATTTTTGATTCAGCTAACTTTTTTCTAGCAAAATATCCTACAAGAAAACTAATTGGTATCAAAGATATCAATATTATTTCTAACAACAAAAAACTCACCTCCCCAACTCTTAATACTATAAATATAAGAAAAAAATAAAAACCGAGTAGAAACTCGGTCTTTATAGAAATTACACCACTGAATGGTTTTAAAAACGGGTACGTTAAAAATTCTAACAAAATAAATTTGTCAGATACTGTAGATAGATAAATTTATTAAAAAATAATATTACATTCTACAATAACTTGAAAATTTATATATAAACCCTTAACCATGGGGCAATCTCTATAAAATCAGTTTCTCTCGATTTTATTTTAATATTTATCGCTAATAATGTCAAGAAATATTGGAAATTATTAGTATGAGGGGTTTATTTCATTAATTACACTATTTATAATAGAATAACTAAAGCCCCTCCTGTACATAAAATCACTCAATTTCTTGTTTTTTTTAAATTCATCATCTGATTCTAGTTTTAAAGATTTGTTTTTTGCAAGCTCTAAGGCTAACTCATATTCTAATTCATTTGGTAAATGTTCCTCGAGACAAATTTCAATTACTTCTTTCTTTACTCCTTTTTGGAGTAAATCATAATAAATTCTAGTTTTACCCATAGGTTTTAAATTAATTCTATCTTTAATCCAAAGCTCACAGAATTTTTCATCATTTAAATAAGATAAATTAAGTAGGTAATTAATAACTTCTTGAATTATATCCATATCTGCTTTTTTCTTCATTAAGTAAGTCTCTAATTCTTTAATAGTACGTGGTCTATAAGATAAATACTTTAAAGCTAGACTTTGGGCTTTACTAAGCTCCATTTTCTACTACTTCTATCTTCTTTTCTTTACTAATTGGAAGATTGTAATGTTCTTTAATTTTTATTTCTATTTCCCTACATTTATCAGGATTTTGTTTTAGATATTCTTTCGCATTTTCCCTACCTTGACCTAATCTGTCGCCATTATAGGAATACCAAGCCCCACTTTTATTTATAATATCAATATCTGCTGCAGCGTCCAGAATACTTCCTTCCTTTGAAATTCCCAAACCGTACATTATATCAAACTCTGCTTGTTTAAAAGGTGGAGCAACTTTGTTTTTAACAACCTTTACTTTAGTCCTATTACCTACCATATCCGTTCCTTGTTTTAAAGTTTCTGATCTTCTAACTTCTAGTCGCACTGATGAGTAAAACTTTAATGCACGTCCTCCAGGAGTAATTTCAGGATTACCAAACATTACTCCAACCTTTTCTCTAATTTGATTTATGAAAATAACACTAGTTCTAGATTTACTTATAGAACCTGTTAATTTTCTTAAGGCTTGGGACATTAAACGTGCTTGTAATCCAACGTGTGAATCGCCCATTTCTCCTTCAATCTCAGCTTTTGGTACTAAAGCTGCAACTGAGTCAACAACTACCACATCAATTGCACCACTTCTAACTAGTGCTTCACAAATCTCTAGTGCCTGCTCTCCCGTATCAGGTTGTGATACAAATAGATTATCTATATCTACACCTAAATTTTTAGCATAAAGAGGGTCTAAGGCGTGTTCGACGTCAATAAAAGCTGCATCTCCCCCAGCTTTTTGTGCTTCAGCTATAATATGTAATGCAACTGTTGTTTTTCCCGATGATTCTGGTCCGTATATTTCTACAATTCTACCTCTAGGTACTCCTCCTAATCCTAAAGCTAAATCCAAAGAAATATCTCCTGTTGGGATAACCTCGATATTTAAAACTGCTCCTTTATCACCTAACTTCATTACTGCACCTTTACCAAACTGTTTTTCTATACCACTAAGTGCCATTTCCAGTGCCTTTTGTTTATCGTTCATTTTTATACTCTCCTTTAACTTTCTAAAACATATATTATACTTTAATTAAAGTTTTACGTAATAAATTCAGTGCATAAGTAGCAGCATTTGCCCTGATTTCCTGCCTATCACCAAAGAAGATTTTTTTCTCGCAAAGTTCTATTTCTTTACTTACTAATCCTATATAGGTAAGCCCTATAGGTTTTTCAGCTGTTGCTCCTCCTGGACCTGCTATACCTGTTGTTGAGACGGCTATATCTGCTCCTAAAAGGTCTAAAGCACCTTTTGCCATGGCTATGGCAGTTTGTTCACTGACAGCTCCTACAGTATTTAAAATTTCGGCATCTACCTTTAAAATATTTTCTTTAATAGTATTAGAATAGGATACCACACCACCTAAAAAGTACTCTGAACTTCCAGGAACTTGAGTAATATTTTGAGCAATTAATCCCCCTGTACAAGATTCAGCTGTAACTAATTTTAAGTTTCTTTCTAGAAGTAGTTTTCCTACAGCTTCCTCTAGTTTAAGTTCATCTGAACCATAATAATATTCTCCTACTCTTTTTAGTATTTCATTTTTGATAGGTGCAATTAAATTTAAAAACTCATTTTTATTTTGTACCTTTGCAGTTACCCGGCAATGTATCTCACCTTTTTTTACATATAATGCTAAAGTGGGGTTTGTTTGATTGTGCATTAAATCAATTAGCTCATTTTCCAACCGAGATTCAGATATACCTATAAACTTTAGATTTTCAGACATTATATGCTCATTGTTTAAATTTAAACTTTCTAACCATTTAATCACATGATTTGAAAATATATATTTCATTTCACTTGGTGGACCAGGTAATAAAATATAATTTTTTTCTTCTTTAGTAAGTAGAACTCCGCTTGCTGTACCTATTTTATTTTCTAGTACTTTAGCTCCTTCAGGAATTAAAACTTGCTTTCGATTATTAGCACTCATCACTAAATTACGTTCTGCAAAATACTTTTGAAGTCTCCTTAAATCATTCTCATCTTCATATAAAGAAACCTCTAAAACTTCTGCTAATACTTGTTTAGTAATATCATCTTCTGTTGGACCTAATCCTCCAGTAAAGATTAACAAATCTGCTCTTTTTTGTGCAATTTTAATAACTTCCTTTAACCTAGTAGAATTATCCCCTACCTTTGATTGAAAAAAGACGTCTACTCCTACCTTTGCCAATTCCTGGGCAATATATGCTGAATTAGTATCTATTGTATCACCAAGTAATAATTCAGTACCAACAGTTATAATTTCACAACGCATAGCATCACCTATTCTTATTAGTTTATATTCTTTATATTATCATATAGAAAATTTATGTCACAGTATATTTTATCTAATATCTGTATTCATCATTTATGAAGTTTTAAAAGAAATAAAAAAATGCGTCCCAAAAATCAGGACGCTTTCTTATCAAGTATTTCTCTTATTTTTTCCCCAGTAATTTTTTCTTCATTAACTAATAAACTAGAAATCTCCTCTAAATAATTTAGATTTTCATTTAATATTTCCTGGGTTATATCTTCTTCTTTCTTGATAATTTCAGAAATAGTATTATTAATTGTTTCGGCTGGAAGATCTTCAATAGAAATGACACCTAGAGAAGATAATCCTGCATGAATCATGTTTTTAGCTAATTTTATAGCTTGTTCAAAATCATTGCTTGAACCTGTACTTCTATTGCCTAGGCATAATTTTTCAGCTAAAGAACCAGCTAAACAAATTTTAATTTGATTTCTTAATTCATTTTCCGTATATAATTTTTGATCTTTTTGAACTTGACGAACATAACCTAAAGCATTCCCTCTAGATGTCACTGTTACCTGTGAAACTGAATTAGGGTTTACCACTTCACTTACAATAGCATGACCTGCTTCATGATAAGCAATTCGTTTTATAACTTCATTTTTAGTCTTGTTATTAAGTTTTTCCCCTAACATTACCTTATCTATTGCTTCTTTAATATGAATATGATCTATTTCTTTAGCATTTTCTCTTAGTGCTAAAATTGCTGCTTCATTAGTAACGTTTTCTAAATGAGCTCCTGAAAACCCATAAGTTTCATCTGCTATTTCTTCTAAGTTAACATTTTTTGCTAAAACTTTATTTTTTGTATGGAGTTTTAATATTTCTAACCTTCCATCATTTTCTGGTAAATCTACTTTTACTTGTCTATCAAATCTACCTGGTCTTAATAAGGCAGAATCTAGTAAATCCGGTCTATTTGTTGCACCAATTACTAAGATATTAATATCACTACCACTTATACCGTCCATTTCTACTAAAAATTGATTAAGAGTTTGATCATATTCCATATGACTACCGTTACTTCCTCTTTGTCCTCCGATAACATCTATTTCATCAATGAATATTATAGCTCTATTTTTATTATCTTTTTTAGCTTTTGTTCTAGCTGTATTAAATATCTTTCTTACTCTTTGTGCCCCTACACCTGCATACATTTCAATAAATTCCGAACCTGAAGTCGCTAAAAAAACAGCATCGGAATAAGTTGCTGATGCTTTTGCAAGTAGGGTTTTTCCTGTACCCGGAGGGCCTGTTAATAAAATACCCTTTAAGGGTCTAATACCTCTTTGACTAATTTTTGTGGAATTAATTAAAAAATCTAATGCTTCTTTTAGTTCTCTTTTAGCAATTGTTTGACCACCGATATCATCAAAGGCAAAATTATTCTCAGGCTTTATTTCTTGATATGCATTTACATTTACAAGCCCTTTTTTTTGCATTATAAAATATAAAGCCCCTGCTATAATTGCTAAAATTATAAATGGCTGCATATTAACTCTAAGGAAAAACAAAAAACTTATTACACCTAATAAAACACCGATTATATACTCTTTCCTCATAATTTATCACTTCCTATATTATTAATAATAGTAGGATGCTCGTCTGTCTGTCTCCTAAAAACTTTATATAGATAATACTCTCCATCTTCTATTTGCAGGAATAGATAATCATTGGTAATTGTTAGTTTACTATTAGTTACTGATAAATCTTGACTCAAACTATTGAATTTTTCTTGTAAATTCACAAAATTTCCAAGTGCTTGTGCTTCATAAACAGCAGGATGAATATCTTGATAAAATGCATTAAGTTTTGAATTTGGATTACTATATATTTCTAATGCTAAATCTTGATCAAGTAAATTACTTGCACTATTTTCCATGAAATCCTGAAAATCTTTTGGGAAACTATCTACTTTACTAACTTTAATTTTTAAAGTTGTTTTTGATTTTTCATTAAGTTCATATTTTTCAATAAAACTATTATTATCTAAAACATTAGTTAGTGGTTTTTGGAGAAATTGATGTTCATAAAAGAAATAACCAAATAGCAATATCCCAAGGGTCATCATCATAATCCCAAAAACAATCATTAATTTAGATGTTTTCTTGAACATTGGCTTCTCCCCTTTCAGAAGTTAATTATAACAAAGATATAGGTATAATAACCTTATGAAAAGAGTGGAAAAAAATAAACACGCCTAAGACGTGTTTATATTACAAACATTATTAAACTAAGAACAATTCTCGCAAATATCCCAGCTACAATATCATCCATCATTATTCCTAAGCCACCAGGCAAACGCTGTAACTTATCTATCGGATAAATTTTGGAGATATCAAATATTCTAAACAAAATAAATGCATAAATTAAATATACACCTGAAACATGATACGCGGCAATCCAAATTCCAACCATTTCATCCCACACAATTCGTGGACTATCATGTTCACCTAAGTATTCTTCTGCCTTTTGACATATATAAATACCAAGTATTGCAGTAATAACAATAGATAATAGATTACTTGGCAGAAAGTATGTAATTATAAGAGCAAGGAGCGACCCCCATGTTCCCGGAGCTGGCTTTAAGTTTCCGGTACCTAATCCTGTAGCTAAAAGATATATTATTTTCTTCATTTATTAACCAACCTTTATCAGTTTTCCAGCTTTACTAAAGTAATCTATTCCTGAATATATAGTGAAAAACACAGCAATATATAATAAATATTGTCCTAAGGATAAACCTATTAAATTAATAATAAAATCGTTCATTAAAATGGCTATAATTGCAATTATTTGTGATACCGTCTTGTATTTCCCAATCTTACTTGCAGCTATTACTACCCCTTCTGAAGCTGCAACAGCTCTAAGACCTGTAACTGCAAATTCTCTCCCAATAATAATCACAGCTATCCAACCAGAAATTTTGCCTAATTCAACTAAAGAAATCAGGGCAGCTGAAACTAATAATTTATCAGCTAAAGGATCCATTATTTTACCAAAGTTAGTTATTTGTTTTCTTTTTCTAGCAATATATCCATCTAGCCCATCTGTACTAGCTGCAATTATAAAAATTAAAGCAGCTATAAATTGACCATAAGGCATCTTTACTAGCAAAAAGAACATAAAAAATGGCACTAAAATTATTCGAAAAATGGTTAAAGAGTTAGGTAAGTTCATAGTCAACCTCTCCTATTAAATCATAGTCTTGTAAGTGCGTAATTTTCACTTTAATTAACTCTCCTAGAGTTAGGGTTTTTTCTGAGTACACCATTATCACTGGGTCAATTTCAGGTGCCTCACCTTCACTACGACAAATCCATAAATTTTCTCGTTCGGGATGACATTCGTCTACTTGAACCGAAATAATTTTGTTTCTTAGCAAATCATGTTTTTCTATTAAAATATCATGTTGCAGCTCCATTAACCGTCTTTTACGTTCTTCCTTTACATCTCCATCAATTTGTCGCGGTAACTTTGCCGCAGGTGTACTTTCTTCCTGTGAATAAGTAAATGCTCCTACACGATCTAATTTCATATCTTCTAAAAATTTCATAAGATTATCAAAATTCTTTTGTTCTTCTCCCGGAAAACCTACGATAAATGTAGATCTTATAATCATTTCAGGAATCTTATTTCTAATTTTTGTTAATAAACTTCTTATTTCATTTTCTGTTATTTGTCTCCCCATTTTTCTTAATATATTATCATCGCTATGTTGGAGGGGAATATCTACATACTTGCATATTTTAGGTTCATCTCTAATAACTTCTATCAATTCATCTGTGAAATTATTAGGGTAACAATAAAGCAATCTAACCCATCTTAAATCATTAATTTTCACTAAATCTTTTAATAAAGAAACTAAATTATAATCACTATAAAGATCAATCCCATACTGGGTTATATCCTCAGCAATAATTAAAAGCTCTTTTACCCCACTATTAACTAATTCTTCTGCTTCTTTTAGTATATTGTCTTTTTTTCTACTTCTATAAGGACCTCTAAACTGTGGAATAATGCAATAAGTACAATTATTATCACAACCCTCAGCTATCCTTAAATAAGCATAATGACTTGGAGTAGACACATGCCTAGGTAATTCAATATACTCTTTAAAGTCATTATTTACCTTTACTATATAGTTCTTATTTTGGATAAATTCATTTACAGCATTCATAATTTCTTCATAGGCTGTTGTTCCAAGAAAAATATCCACTTCTGGTAATTCTTTATGTAATTCCTCATGATACTTTTGAACTAAACATCCTACAACTATTAAAACTTCACACTTGCCACCTTTTTTATACTGCGCCATTTCTAAAATGGTATTTATAGATTCTTCTTTAGCATCACCTATAAAACCGCATGTGTTAATTATTATTATATCTGCTTCTTCAGGATTATTCATAAAAGTATGATTAGCATCTTTTATTAAAGCAATCATATTTTCTGAATCAATTAAGTTTTTTGCACAACCTAATGATATAAGTGCCACCTTTTTCATAATATTGGCACCCCTTTCTTAAAACTAGTCAGACTAAGTATATTACAACCATAAAGCAGTGTCAAAAAAAACCTCTACAAGAGAGAGGTTTTTATAAATCATCTTTTGTAAATTCTTTATTCTTAATAACTTGTTTTTCTTCTCCTAGTAATCCTAGTTTTTTCTTACCTAGATACACCTCAGCTACCCCTGCATTACCTAAACTTATTTTTATCTTTTGATCTGCTTCAACTGTTTTTATTTGTCCTTCTTCTAGTATGCCTTCATAGGATTTGTTTCCATCACTATACAATTGTACCCAACATTCTTCTTTTTCTGGCCCAATATCAATAATTTTTACTTTTAAAAGCAGTTTGTCATCCTTTTGGTCATCTTTGATTTTGTCTTCATCTTCTTGCTCATTGTCTAAAATGTCTTTATCCTTATCTTTAGAAGGCTGAACTTTATCTGGTGTTACAGCATTATTTTTAGGTTTGTTTTCATTTACAGCTGGTTTTTCAGTATTTTGTTCAATTTGAGTTTTGTCTTTTTCAGGGTTAACTTTATTATCATTTTTAAATAATTTTGCCATTGCCGGTATTACAAGTGCCAAAACTATTAACGAAATAATTACACCTGCGATTATAATTTGATTTTTATTCAATGTAAATTTCGGCTTTTCTTCAGAAGCTTCTTCTTCAATAGCAGGTTGTTCCTCTACTGGTTCAGCAAAAGAGTCTTCAAATTGTTTTAATAAATCAGGTACATCTAAACTTAAATAGTTACCATATAATTTTAGAAACCCTTTTATGTATACCTTTCCAGGCAAAATTTCATAATTATCTTCTTCTAACGCTTCTATATATTTTTTCCTAATTTTAATCTCTTTTTCAACTTCTTCAAGTGATACTCCTTTTTTTAATCGTGCCTCTTTTAAAATTTTCCCGATACCTATGATACCACACCTCCAATTACTATACTAACTATTTATATTTCAACAAAGAAATATAAATTCCTGCCCATAATTATAAATATTTGTATATAATCTATTTCTAATACTTACCATAAATTCGCTCATAATCATTAACGGTTATTAAAACTTGTCTTGCCTTGCTTCCTTCATGTTTACCTACTATACCTTTTACTTCCATAATGTCAATTATTCTTGCTGCCCTATTATAACCAATTCTAAATCGTCTTTGAAGAAGTGAGATTGAGGCTTGACCATTTTCAATAAATAATTTAGTTGCCTCTGGAATTAACTCATCATTATCATCATCTTCCTTAATTTTTACATTTTTGATTTCCTGGTTAGTTATTTCCTCCAAATACTCAGGGTTATCTTGTTCTTTTAAAAAATCCACAATTTTCACAACATCTTTGTCTGATACATATACACCCTGCAGGCGAGTAGGTTTTGGTAATCCTGTTGGATAAAAAAGCATATCTCCCCTACCTAATAACTTTTCAGCGCCACCCATATCTAGAATAGTTCTTGAATCAATTTGAGAAGATACTGCAAAAGCAATCCTTGAAGGAACATTTGCCTTAATTATACCTGTAATTACATCTACTGATGGCCTTTGTGTAGCTATTACTAAGTGTATACCAGCTGCCCTTGCCATTTGAGCTAATCTACAAATTGCATCCTCTACATCCGCTGGAGCTATCATCATTAAGTCTGCAAGCTCATCAATTAACACTACAATATACGGCATAAATTCGCCTTCTTCATGGTTACCTATGTTTTCATTATACCTGGTGATATCTTTTACACCTGAGCTTGCAAATTTTTCATATCTAGTTTCCATTTCATGTACTGCCCATCTTAACGCAGATGCTGCTTTTTTAGGATCAGTTACTACAGGAGTAATTAAATGTGGTATTCCATTATATGTAGTCAGTTCTACCATTTTAGGATCTATCATGATAAATTTTACCTCAGATGGTTTAGCTTTAAATAAAATACTATTTATTAGTGCATTCATACATACGCTTTTACCTGAACCAGTAGAACCAGCAATTAATAAATGAGGCATTTTTTCTAAACTTGTAACGATTGACTTTCCTGCTATGTCTTTGCCTAGTGCAACACTTAAATATGACCTAGATTGTTTAAATTCTTCACTTTCTATTACTTCTCTAAATCCTACCGTAGATACCTCTTTATTAGGGACTTCTATTCCTATTGCCGCTTTACCTGGAATCGGAGCCTCTATCCGTACATCTGCTGAAGCTAAACTAAGGGAAATATCATCAGCTAAATTTACAATTTTACTTACCTTAACACCTGGTGCAGGTTGAAATTCATATCTTGTGATAGCAGGTCCACAACTTACTTGTACCACTTTACCTTTTACACCAAAACTCTCTAGTGTTTTTTGAAGCACCATAATATTATCATTTATGTCACGTTGATTTAAACCCGTTTTGCTTTTAATAGTTTTTTCAAGCATATTTACGTTAGGAAGATTAAAATCTCCATCCTTTAGACCCTCATTAACCCTAACTATTGAAATATCTTCTTTATTATTTCCTAATTCCTTAGAATTTATTTCGTTATTCTTTTTTCGTTCTTTTTTTATATTTTCTTTTATCAAATTCTCTTCTTTGCAATTATCCTCATTTTCAAAATGACTAATTATTAAAGGTTCTTCTATTTTATTTTCTTTATTTGTTTTTTCCTCAATATTTTTTTTTTGCACCTTTTTTGGAATTACTTCTTCACTTTCATCTTCAGTTGTAAAGACAAAATTCACTAGTTGCTCTTTTAACCCTTTAGTCACATTTTTTAATAGATTTAATACTTTTAAAGTAACCTGTTTTAATGATGTATTAGTTAAATACAGTAAACTTGAAATCCAAATAGAAAAAATCAGTAAATAAGCTCCTACTAATCCTAAGGTGATTAACAAAAGCCAACTAAAAAATCCTCCTATTACTCCTCCTCCTGAACCAATAAAACCATTTTGTACAGATTTAGCAAATGTTTCAATAGCCTCTATAGGTAAATTAAGATGGAAAATAGTTAGTAAAGTAGTAATTAATATTCCAATTACTGTTATCCTTTTCTTATTTAGATTTGCTCTTTTGTACATAATACTAATACCAATATAAAGTATGTATAAGGGAATAAAGGTTTTACCATCCCCTGCAATGCTTGTAATAGATTTTATAAAAAACGAACCTATAAAACCGATTCTTTCCTCAGGCAAAACATATGAACCTTGTGGCTCATTAATTAAGCTAAGTAATATATATAGTGCAATCCCTACAAGAATTATACCTTTAAATTCAAATTTCAATTCATTAATAACCGTTTTTCTTTTACTCACCAAGACCACCTCATTGTCTCTATGCTATTAATTTTGCCAAAAATTACTTAAAACCTTACTAGTTGACTATAGATTAAAGCTTTATTTCTTGTCAACTAGTTATTTTAATAATATACTTGAAAAGGTACTATGTGAAATTATGCAAGGAGTGAAATAAATGGCTTTAAAATGTGGCATAGTTGGTTTACCTAATGTTGGAAAGTCAACTTTGTTTAATGCAATTACTCAAGCAGGTGCAGAATCTGCTAACTATCCATTTTGTACTATTGATCCTAACGTAGGAGTAGTTACTGTTCCTGATAATCGTTTGGACAAACTTACCGAACTTGTAACCCCTAAAAAAACTGTACCAACAGCTTTTGAATTTGTTGATATTGCAGGATTAGTAGAGGGTGCTAGTAAAGGTGAAGGACTTGGCAACAAATTCTTATCTCATATTCGTGAAGTTGATGCTATTGCCCATGTGGTTCGTTGCTTTGTGGATGATGATATTACTCATGTTTCAGGAGGGGTAGACCCAACTAGAGATATTGAAGTAATCAACTTAGAATTAGTGTTAGCTGATTTAGAGAGTATGGAAAGACGCCTAGAAAGATTAGCTAGCAAAGTAAAAGGTAAAGATAAAGATGCAATTTATGAAAATGAAATTGTACAAAGATTAGTAACAGATGCTCTCAGTGATGGTAAACCTGCGAGGTCCCTTGACTTTGATCAAGATGAACTAAAAATAGTTAAACAATTAAACCTTTTAACTAGTAAACCTATTATTTATATTGCAAATGTAGGTGAAGATGATATTGCTGAAGTTGATACTAATCAAATAGTACAAAAAGTTAGAGATTATGCTGCAAAAGAAGGCGCTTCTATAGTACCAGTATCAGCTAAGCTCGAGTCAGAAATTGCAGAACTACAAGGCGAAGAAAAAGATATGTTTTTAGAAGAATTAGGCCTCAATGAATCTGGTTTAGATAAGCTAATTAGAGCTGCTTATGATTTATTGGGACTTTATACTTACTTTACAGCAGGGGTTCAAGAGGTAAGAGCTTGGACAATTACTAAAGGTATGAAGGCTCCCCAAGCAGCAGGAGTTATCCATACAGACTTCGAACGTGGCTTTATTAGAGCAGAAGTTGTCTCTTATGATGATTTATTAGCAGCTGGAAGCATGAACCAAGCCAAAGAAAATGGTAAACTTCGTTTAGAAGGTAAAGAATATGTCGTGCAAGATGGCGATGTAATGCATTTTAGATTTAATGTGTAAAATAGTATTCTTATAATTTCACTGCAAAATAGGTAGACACCTCTGAGATAATTTCAGAGGTGTCTTTTAATTCAATGGATAGTCTTATTCATCTTGACTTGCAAGCATTTCCATAACATAATTCGGTAGCGCAAAACATCCTTTATGCAAATTTGTATTATAATATTTTGTTTTTAACCCAAGATCATTCCACTTTTCTATCTCTACATTACCTAGTGGATCTATTTTCTTTGATGCAAACCCAAATAACCAGTGTCCTGATGGATATGTAGGAATATGTGCTTGATAAACCCTACAAATCGGGAAAAACTCTTTAATTCTTTTATGAGCTCTTTTCATTGCATTTGCGTAAGTAGGGTAATATGGGCTTTCATGTTGATTTACTAAAATTCCATCTTCATTAAGAGCATTAAAGCAATTACCATAAAATTCTTTTGTAAATAGCCCTTCTCCAGGACCAAATGGATCTGTAGAATCTACAATGATCAAATCATATTTATCTTTCTTTGTGCGAACAAATTTTAATCCATCCTCATAAAAAATGTTTACTCTAGGATCCTCTAGTTGGGATGCAGTTAATGGAAAGTACTCTTTACATACATCTACAACCAGCTTGTCAATTTCCACCATATCAATATTCTCAATAGTTTTATATCTTGTAAGTTCTCGTATTGTTCCTCCATCTCCTGCACCAATAACTAATACATTTTTTATATTAGGATTAGTTGCCATAGGAATATGAACAATCATATCATGATAAATAAATTCATCTTTCTCAGTCAACATCATCAATCCATCTAATGTGAAAAATTTTCCAAACTCTTCTGAATCAAATACATCTATTTGCTGAAACTCACTTTTGTTATTATATAATTGTTCTTTCACCTTTATACTAAAACGTACTGAGTCTGTATGTTGCTCTGTGTACCATAATTCCATATTAATTTTCCTCCACAATATTTATTTTTTCTATCTTTAAGTCCTGGGCTCCTGTTAGAGAACAGCCTTTGGCTTTTGCATAATCGATATATTCTAAAATTTCATTTGTAATTCGTTCCCCAGGGGCAAGTATTGGGATTCCAGGTGGGTATGACATTACAAATTCTCCACATATCTTCCCCTGGCTAGCATGTATCGGAATTTGTTCTTTATTAGAATAAAAGGCCTTTTGTGGAGGCATTACAACCTCTGGATTAATATACTCATGATCTAACATTCCTGCTTTATCCTTTTTATATAACCTTTTAATTTCTGATAATGCACCAATTAATCTTTCAATTTCAAAGGATCTATCTCCAGCTGAAATAATAGCGAGTATATTACCTAAATCACCAAATTCAATTTGAATACCATATTCATCTCTTAAAATATCATAAACCTCGATACCAGCAAGCCCAATATCCCTTGTATGTATTGACATTTTTGTTAAATCAAAATCAAAAATGGTATCTCCATTAATTATATCCTTTGCAAAAGCATGATATCCGCCGATTTTATTAATTTCTTCTCGTGCATAACATGCAAAATCCATTGTTTTTTTGAATATTTCTTTACCATTTACAACAAGATTTTTCCTTGCAAGGTCAAGAGAAGATAATAGTAGATAAGATCCACTTGTCGTTTGAGTAAGGTTAATAATTTGCCTTACATAACTACCACTTATACTTCCACTTACTAAAAGAATTGAACTTTGTGTTAACGAGCCACCTGTTTTATGCATACTTACTGCTGCCATATCAGCACCAGCTGACATGGCAGCTATTGGCATATTTTCTCCAAAATAAAAATGTGTACCATGTGCTTCATCCACAAGTACAAGCATGTTATAACTATGTGCAAGATTTACTATTTCAGATAAATTAGAACAAATGCCATAATATGTTGGATTATTCACTAAGATAGCCTTTGCTTCTGGGTTTTTTAATATAGTATTTTTAATATCAGAAACAGACATACCAAGTGGTATGCCTAAGTCTCTATCTACTCCTGGATTTACGTATATAGGTATTGCACCACAAACTACTAGAGCATTAATAGCGCTTCTATGAACATTTCGTGGTAATATAATTTTATCTCCTGCTTTACATGCTGTCATAATCATAGCTTGTACAGCTGAAGTCGTCCCATTTACCATAAAAAAGGCACTTTTTGCTTTAAATGCATCTGCAGCTAATTGCTCTGCCTCGGCAATAACAGAAATAGGATGAATTAAATTGTCTAAAGGTTTCATTGAATTTACATCTATTTTAAGGCAATCTTCTCCCAAAAATGCTGTTAGCTCAGGTGTTCCTCTACCACCCTTATGACCAGGTACATCAAAGGGTACGACTCTATTTGATTTATGTTTTTGCAAGGCTTCATATATAGGCGCATTTTTTTGTGAAAGTTTTTCCATATTATGTTCCTCCACAGCTAATATATATTCATTCCACTAAATATTTCTATCATTTCTTTACGAATATTATTAGTGATATCAAGCCTTTGTTTTGGGGTTAATTCATAAACATCCTGATTAAAAAGATAATTTTGTAGTTCTATTTCTTTAATAAGCATTTTGGTGTGAAATATATTTGATTGATATACATTCACATCTATAGCATCATATTCTCTAAGTGTCTTATTATCTATATAATCTTGAATTGATTTGATATCATGGTCAATATAATGTTTTTTTCCACAAACATCCCTTGTAAATCCTCGAACTCTGTAGTCAATAGTAATAATATCTGAATCAAAGCTTCCAATTAAATAATCAAGTGCATTTAATGGTGATATCATTCCACAAGTTGAAACATCAATATCTACCCGAAAAGTGGATATTGAATTATCTGGATAATATTCTGGATATGTGTGCACAGTTACATGACTTTTATCTAAATGAGCTACCACAGTATCTCTTTGTTCAGCTACACAAGCACCCTTATTGCAAGATTCATCAATCAAGTTAAGCGGTAAACCTTCTTCTGTTATAAGAATCGTAACAGAGGCTCCCTGGGGCTCATAATCTTGTTTTGAAATATTTAACACATGGGCTCCAATCATTTCAGTAACATCACATAAAATCTTAGTTAATCTTTCCGAGTTATATTGCTCGTCAATATATGCGATATAGTCCTTTTTTTCTCTCTCACTTTTTGCATAGCAAACATCATAAATGTTAAAGCTAAGTGTTTTTGTGAGGTTGTTGAAGCCATATAAAGTAATCTTTTTTTCCAACCCTAACATCACAACCTTTTTTATATTATGTAAGATTAAATTTATATGGTTTAATGTTATAAGTCAATATTAAAAAATTGTCAGTTAATTTATTTACTCATAAATAACCCATTAATTAATCTGCCCTATTATCTTAAATATAAACCCTAATTGGTTTTCTTTTGTTTTAGCTTGATAATTTCAACATAATTAATACTTTTATTTTAGCTTTAGTATTCTCCCTTATTCCTTAAATCATACTTAAAAATCAAGATAATCCGCTAACATTTGGTTTGCAGTTATATTAGGATGATGGTATTTTGTTCGATTTTGTGTTTTATCTCCATAATTAATAGAATATTTAGGACAAAATACAATGCAACTCATACACTGAGAACAATCATGTTTAAACTCGGGTATTCCATTTTTCATTTCAATATTATGAGACATACAGATACGTTCACATAATTTACAAGAATTACAATCTTCATTTACATTAAAGTTTTTATCTTGTTCATAAAGTGACCCAGTTAAATATTTCTCAAATAATCGCAAAAATTCTTTTCCTATCGTTTTTTTAGGCTCCTTATTACAGATTTTCTGGGAAACTTCTTTAACAATCTCTTTTAAATCCTCTCTAACCCCAGCTAATGTTCTTTTTTTCTCTAAATAAGGTTCATATACCGCTACATAGCTAGACATAGTAATGTGGGCTTTTGAATAGGAAACCTTGGCACCTTTTTTCGCTATGATTTTCTTGAAATCTACTAAAACATTTACAGGTAAGCCTCCACTAGTCGCTACCGCAAAAATATACGCTTTATTATTAATTTCTAACTTTTCAATGAATTCTTTGGCATGTTTAGGTAAGCACCAATGATGCACCGGAAAGGTAAATCCAATAATATCAGCATCTAAAGCGGGTACCTCCTGTGGATCACCCCTCATAGGAATAACCCTGGTATTTTTTAATTCCTTTGCTATTTCAATAGCAACATTTAAACTATTTCCCGTCCCCGAAAAATAATAAATGATATTTTTACTCATATCTACTCCTTCTAAATTACTATAATATTTTATACAATAACCTCTACTCCCCTACATCTATCCTCACATTTAAATTATAAACTTACCATAATTATAATGCCATCTATTAGTAACACGAAAAATATAATATCTATTGGACAAATAATAGACATAATAGACGTAATTTAAGCTAATTTTATTTTAAAACTGCTATTTCAAGATGTAATGTGTAAATAAAATAAAACCTTCTTGGTAAAATTATGAAATATCCAAGAGGGTTTTTTCTAATTATAAATAACTGTCTTAATTATAAGCCTTTAAAACATTTATATAACTTTGATATATTTTTTTTATTTCTTCATATTTAAAAGAATCAAAAATTTTATCTTCGATTCTATATATTGGCATTATCCCAATTAAGGAATTGGTAATAAACACCCCTTCTGCTTCTTTAAGAAATTCTCTAGTAACTACTTTTTCAGTAACGGGAAAATTATTTATTACCCACTTCCGGGTTATTCCGCCTAGTATTCCTAGTTCTAATAGAGGTGTAATGATTTCACCTTTAACTAAGAAGAAAATGTTTGAAATACATCCTTCTAGTATTTCTTCATTTAAATTTAAAAAAAGCATATCAATATTACCTTTTTCTCGTCCTTTGACTAATTCTATCGCATTTTCCAAATAATTAGATGTCTTATATTGATGTATTATACTTCTTCCTCTTCTAACTAAAGATATATCTAAGCTAGCCATTAAATAATCTTCCCTAGTATAACCATAGTCTCTCGTGGAATAAATAATGTTTAATTCACTTACGCTAATCTTTAAAACAAATTTATTTTTATTAAGTTCATAATAAAAATAAGCAATTTTTTTAAGAACTTCTTCCTTTGTTATTTGTTTCTTTATATTTAAAAATAACAATCCATTTTTTAACCTATCTAAATGATCCTCAAGAAAAACCGCCTTTCCTTTTATCACTAAAATAGTTTCAAATACACCTTTTCCAGTCATAAATCCGCTATCTAATTCTAAAGTTTTTTTAACTTCATTATTTATAATAATCATAATACCCTCATTAAAGCATGTCCTTTATCTAAAGTTTCTCTATATTCTTCTTCTTCATTTGAATCCCAAGTAATAGCTCCACCCACACCAAAATAAGCTTTATTTTCTTTAATAACGATAGTTCTAATTACAATATTCAAATCCATATTTCCATCATAACCAAGATAACCAATGCTACCTGTATAAATATTTCTTTGATTTGGCTCTAGTTCATCAATAATTTCCATAGAACGAATCTTGGGTGCTCCTGTTATTGATCCCCCTGGAAAGGTAGCTTGTAAACACTCTACAATATCAACCTCATCCTTTAACTTTCCTGCGACCGTACTAACTAATTGAAAAACAGTCGGATATTCTTCTATTTTAAATAAGTCCTGTACCTTTACCGTTCTCTTTTTACATATTTTACTTAAGTCATTTCGTACTAAATCAACAATCATAAGATTTTCTGCCTGATCCTTTTCGCTATTTTGCAGGAAAGTTTTATTTTGCTCATCTTCTTCCTTTGTTCTACCTCTTCTCATCGTTCCTTTTATCGGTCTAGTTTCAATATTTCTATCTTTAATTTTAATAAACCTTTCAGGAGAACTAGAGAGAATGGTAATCCCTTCTAAATTCATAAAAGCAGAAAAGGGAGCTTTATTAATTTTTCTTAAATTTTGGTAAATATCATACGATTCTTTATTTAAAGGGCATTCCATACGTTGGGTAAGATTAACCTCATAAACTTCTCCCTGCTTTATATAATTTCGCACTTTTTTTATAGTATCTAAATATGCTTGCTTGGAAAAATTAGCTTTTATATTTTTGTTTTTTGTTAATTTTTCATCATTAAAATTTGCTGTTTTTCCTTTTATTATTTTTTCTGTAACAAATTCAAAATAGCTTTCACATTCGGCATCTTTTAGGTGCCCGGCGTATACCTTATTTAATATATTATCAATAACGATACTACCTTTATAAAAATTAAAATAAATATCTGGAATATTAACATCATCTATAGTTGTTTTGGGTATATTTTCAATTTCATTACAAAGATCATAGGCTAAATACCCTACTCCTCCTGCTATAAAAGGTAGTGGAGTATCATTAATAAATTGATATTCGTTTAATAGTTCTCTTAACTTTTCAAAAGAACTGCCTTCACTAAACTCTATATTATTTCCTCTTTCTATTTTAAATTTACTTTCCTTTCCCTTAAATGAAAGAAAAGGATTAAATACAATAATAGAATATCTACCCAAAATTTTATCTTTCATAGAGCTATCTAAAAAAATAACTTCTTTTTCATTTTTAAAAAGTGAAAAAATTGAAAAATCATCTAGATACGTAGTTATTTCTTTGTAAATTACCTGCATTATAAATCACCACTACTTACAAATTTTTATAAAATTGCGTAAAAGATCATGACCGCACTCAGTTAAGTGTGCTTCAGGATGAAATTGAACTCCTTCTATTTTATATTTTTTATGTCTTATCCCCATTATTACACCATCACTAGACCTTGCCGTTACTTCTAATTCATCAGGTAAATTATCATCTACAATTAAAGAATGATATCTAGTAACATTTAAAGGTGTTCTTATTCCCTCAAAAATACCTTTTTGATCATGGTTTATAGAAAAGACTTTACCATGTACAGGTTGTTTTCCTTCAGTAATTTGCCCTCCAAAGGAGCTTGCAATAGCTTGATGTCCTAGGCAAATACCTAAGATAGGTATCTTTTCTTTAAAATGATTAATAATTTGCATACTTATACCCGAATCTAAAGGAGTGCCTGGTCCTGGTGAAATAATAATTCCATAGGGATTTATCCTCTCTACCATTTCTAGGCTTAAATCATTGTTTCGAAATACTATTACTTCTTCATCTAATTCTTCAAAATATCTCACTATATTATAGACAAACGAATCAAAGTTATCTACCACAATAAACATAACTAAAGACCTCAACCTTTTTTTATAATTTTTCTCTGATTATGAACCTCGTTGTTTAATATTGGCTAAGTTTAATTTAAAAAACCTTTTCAGTATAATCTTCTTTTAACTTATACTAAAAAGGTTTTAATTTTTTCAAACTAGTATTATACGTCAAAATCAGCTGGTAAAATTTCTAACCAATAGCCATCTGGATCCGCAATAAAGTAGATACCCATTTCTTTGTTTTCAAAACAAATACAACCCATTTCTTTATGCTTTTCATATGCTTTTTCAAAATTGTCTGTAGTAAATGCAAGATGAAACTCATTTTCCCCTAAATTATATTTTTCAGTTCTTTCTTTGATAAAAGTTAATTCTAATAAATGAGGGGTTTTTTCATCTCCTAAATAAACTAGGGTAAAACTACCATCTGGAGCTTCATGCTTTTTTGTTTCTACTAGTCCTAGTGCTTCTTTATAAAAAGCTAGGCTTTTTTCCAAGTCTAAAACATTGATATTATTGTGAGCAAAAGAAAATTTCATTGTAAAACCTCCATTTATTTATTATTTTTAATAGCTTCAGTAGCTAAAAAATCGCAGCGATTATTTTTTTCATTGTCAGAGTGACCTTTTACCTTTATCCATTCAACCTGATGTTTTGATGTTAACTCAATTAAGTTTTTCCATAAGTCTTGGTTTTCCACGGGTTTTTTACTTGCTGTTTTCCAGCCATTTCTTTGCCAGTTAGTGATCCACTTATTCTTAAAAGCGTTGACTACATAGGCACTATCAGAATAAATTTTCACATTACAAGCTTCTTTTAACAATTCTAGAGCACGTATAGGAGCTAGTAATTCCATCCTATTATTAGTAGTATCTTTTTCATATCCTGATATTTCTTTTTCATTTTCATTATAAATTAATACTGCACCCCAGCCACCTGGGCCTGGGTTACCACTACAGGCTCCATCTGTGTATATTTCGATTTCCTTCAAACTTTACCTCCACATAAAACTAAAAATTTTCTAATTATTTTATCTCTTATTGTAATTTTACCAAATAAACTAAAATAATCCAGTAATTTTACCATTATTATCAACATCTATATTTTCAGCTGCAGGAACTCTAGGTAATCCAGGCATAGTCATAACATTACCTGTTAAAACAACAATAAATCCAGCTCCTGCTGAAACTTTGACCTTGCTTACATTTACTTCAAAATTATCTGGTGCTCCTAATTTAGTAACATCATCTGAAAACGAATATTGCGTCTTAGCCATGCAAATGGGTAAATCACCAAATCCTAATTTTTCTAAATGAGAAATTTCTTTTTCTACACTCTTAGAATAATTAACCTTATTCCCCTTATAAATCTTTGTAACAATAGCTTCTATTTTTTCTTTGATAGTTGAGTTAACCGAATAACAAAATTCAAAGTCATTCTTTTCATTACAAATACGAATAACTTCTTTGGCTAACTCTATGCCACCTGTACTTCCTTTAGCCCAAACATTAGAGACAATAGCCTTTACCCCTAATTCCTCACATCTTTTCTTTACTAAGTCTAACTCACTTTCGGTATCAGTTGGGAAAAAGTTTATAGCTACTACTAGTGGTAATTTATATATTTTTTTAATATTTTCAATATGTCTTTGTAAATTTGGTAATCCTTTTTCTAGTGCTTCTAAATTTTCTTTTCCTAAATCTTCTTTTAAAACCTCTCCATGATGTTTAAGAGCCCTAATGGTAGCTACTATAACTACAGCATCAGGCCCAATTTCTGCCATCCGACACTTTATATCTAAAAACTTTTCTGCTCCCAAATCAGCACCAAATCCAGCTTCTGTCACTACATAGTCACCTAGTTTTAAAGCCATTTTAGTAGCCATTACACTATTACAACCATGAGCAATATTTGCAAATGGTCCTCCATGAATAAATGCAGGCGTATTTTCTAAGGTTTGTACTAAATTTGGTTTTAGAGCATCTTTTAATAAAGCAGCTAGTGCACCTGCTGCCTTTAAATCTCCCGCGGTTACAGGTTCATCATTATAATTATAGGCTACAACTATCTTTGCTATTCTAATTTTTAAATCTGAGAGGTCACTTGCAAGACAAAGTATAGCCATTATTTCCGAAGCAACTGTAATGTCAAACCCATCTTCTCGTGGCACACCATTAGCTTTTCCATTTAATCCATCTACAATGTAACGTAACTGCCTATCATTCATATCCATTACTCGTTTCCAAGTTATCTTTCTACTATCAATTTTTAGCTCGTTTCCATGATGAATGTGATTATCTAACATAGCTGCTAATAAATTATTGGCGGCACTAATTGCATGTATATCACCAGTAAAATGAAGATTAATATCTTCCATCGGTACTATTTGAGCATAACCTCCACCAGCTGCCCCTCCTTTTAGGCCAAAAACTGGTCCAAGTGAAGGTTCCCTGAGGGCAATTACTGTTTTTTTATTCAAACTATTTAAAGCATCACCAAGACCTACTGTGGTCGTTGTTTTGCCTTCTCCTGCTGGAGTAGGATTTATCGCTGTCACTAAAATTAACTTTCCATCATTAATATTTTGTAAATTATGTAATATTTTATAATCTATTTTTGCTTTATACTTTCCATAGTTTTCGATATAATCTTCTTCAATATCTAAACTTCTAGCTATATTATTTATAAACTGTAACTTTGCTTTTTGTGCAATCTCAATATCACTTAGTGACATCATACTACCCCCTTAAAGCTTTCATCTACATGAAAAATCACTTCAAATTATAATATTTACTTATTTGAAATGTCAACAATATTCACCACATACTACCTATATCTTGTTTTTAATACTACTAAATGCCATTTTAATAAAACTTTGATTATCCGAAAAAATATTATCTAGTGCATCTATTAGTTTTATTAAATATTCGTGGTTTATATTTAAAGCAGGTTCTATTCTAATAACATTAGGATTATTTAATGTATATGCCGTAATAATTCCATGCTCATTTAGTAATTTACCAGCAACCAAAGAAGCGTAATATTCCTCAGAAAGATTATTAAGCGTTCCTTTGGTTATTTTATTTAAGAACTTATTATTTTTTCCCTGTAGTTCTATACCAATTAATAAACCTTTCCCTCTAACTTCTTTAATAACTCCATATTTATCCTTTAATTTATTTAATTCTGTTAATAGAAATTTTCCTTTATCATGTGCCTGTTTACATATATCTTCATTTATTAGTTCATTAATAGTAGCTATGCCTGCTGCTGATGCCATAGTATTGCCACCAAAGGTAGAAGTATGAAGCATCGCAGTATCCATAGATCCATATGCTTTATCATGGATATTCTCCGTGGTAATATATGCACCAATAGGCATTACCCCTCCACCTAATGATTTTGCTAAACACATAATATCGGGTGTAACACTCTCATGTTCACAGGCAAACATTTTTCCTGTCCTTCCAAATCCCGTTTGAACCTCATCTATTATCATTAATACATTATGTTTACTACATAAATCTCTCACAATTTTTAAATATCCCTCAGGAGGTAAGATTACCCCTCCTTCTCCTTGAATACATTCTAAGATAAAGGCTGCTACATCTCCACCTTTAAGCTTACTTAAAAGAGCTGTAATATCCCCAAATGGAACTGCTTCACATCCTGGTAGTAAAGGATAAAAAGGCTTTTTATACTTTTGTCTACCTGTTACCGATAAAGCTCCTATACTCTTGCCATGAAAAGACCCCTCACAATATATTATTTTTGTTTTATTAGTTGAAATCTTAGCAAGTTTTAACGCCCCTTCCACTGCTTCTGCTCCGCTGTTACAAAAAAATACCCTTTGTAAATTTCCAGGTGTTATCTCCGCTAAATTACTGGCTAAAACTGCATTTAATCGACCTAAAGAAGCTTGTAATATATTTGGTAGTTCTTTTACTCTTTCTATTGCTTTGACTACACTAGGTGGATTATGTCCTAAATTTAGTGATCCATACCCTCCTAAAAAATCAATGTACTCTTTATCTTCAGAATCTACTACTATTGACCCTAGCGCCTTTTCATATACGCGATCAAAGTTAATTAACTTCATCGTATTTACCAGTGAAGGATTTAAATATTCATTATGCAATTTTTTAATATCCTTTTCCTTTAAATTCAAGGCATCCTCTATATCGTAAAGATTCATTTGAATTTCCCCTTTGGAAATATTTTCTAATTACTTATATTATATATTTACCAAGTAAAATTTTTTTAATCTATTTTATTATAATTACCAGCTTTACTAAAGAATAAATTAATCTAAATTATAATTATATAAAAGAAAAGCCCTAAGTTTAAGATGTTTCCATCAAATACTTAGGGCCTTTCTTTTAGTTTGGTGCCGAAGACCGGAATCGAACCGGTACGGGCTTTTAGGCCCGCAGGATTTTAAGTCCTGTGCGTCTGCCAGTTCCGCCACTTCGGCAAATTACAACTTGTCCAACTGTTATTAAAATTTAAATGGTGCCGAAGACCGGAATCGAACCGGTACGGGCTTTTAGGCCCGCAGGATTTTAAGTCCTGTGCGTCTGCCAGTTCCGCCACTTCGGCAATTATTTAAATGGAGGCGGCACTCAGATTTGAACTGAGGGTAAAGGATTTGCAGTCCTCTGCCTTACCACTTGGCTATGCCGCCTTGCTACGAGTTATCTGTAACAACAGAATTAATAATATCATGGCATTATAAATCTGTCAACACATTTACACTATTTTTTTTTCAAAACAGAGTTTTTAATAAATTCAGTAAAAATTCCTGGTTCAGTCATTACTCGAGGAGATAAAATATGTTCTATCTTTTCTTTAGATAATAAACCTTTTTCCTCTACTATTTCTGGTACAGAACGACCACTAGCTAATGTTTCTTTAGCTATTTCGGTTGCTTTCTCATATCCGATATAAGGAAGTAAAGCAGTAACAATACCTATACTGTTTTCTACCATCTCTTTACATCTTTCCTTGTTTGCCTTTATCCCCTCAATGCATCTTTCACGTAAAACCTTAACAGCATTACTTAATATTTCAATTGATTGTAATAAGTTAAAACACATAACAGGTTCCATTACATTTAATTCAAATTGCCCTGCTTCTATAGCCAATGCAACTGTTGTATCATTCCCGATTACCTGAAAACATACTTGATTAACGACTTCAGGTATTACTGGATTTACTTTACCTGGCATTATTGAAGACCCTGGCTGCATAGGTGGTAGATTAATTTCATTCAAACCACACCTAGGGCCTGAGGACATTAATCTTAAATCATTACAAATTTTAGATAAAGTTAACGCTAAGTTTTTTAGTGAGCTAGAAAAAGATGCTAATGCATCTAAGTTTTGCGTTGCGTCCACTAAATGTTTAGCCCTTTCTAATGGAATACCAGTAATTTCTCTTAAATTTTCAGTAGCTAGTTCTATATAGTCTAAGGTGGTATTTAATCCCGTTCCTACCGCAGTAGCTCCTAAGTTAATGATATGTATACCTTTTTCTTCTCTAATAATTCTTTCTGTAGATCTTTTAATTGCATCAGTATAAGCTTCAAATTCTTGATCAAGTCTAATTGGTACTGCATCTTGCAAATGACTTCTTCCCATTTTAACTACATCGTCAAATTCATGCGCTTTCTTTAAAAAAGATATTTCTAAACTTTTTAATTCATTTATAAGTCTAATATTTTTATTGATAATTGCTATACGCATAGCAACTGGGTAAGTATCATTAGTAGATTGCGACATATTAACATGGGTATTTGGTGAAACAATCTGATAATTACCTTTTTTATCATCTAATAATTCTATAGCCCTATTAGCTAAAACCTCATTTACATTCATATTCATTGATGTACCCGCTCCACCTTGTATAACATCAACAACAAATTGATCTAAAAACTTTCCTCCAAGTACCTCATCTGCTGCTTTGATAATAGCATTTCCTATTTTCTCATCTAAGAGACCTGTTTTGATATTTGCAAGCGCACAAGCTTTTTTTATCATTATAAAAGCCACTATTAAGTCATAATCTGGTTTATATCCTGTTATAGGGAAATTTTCAATTGCACGCATTGTTTGTATACCATAATAAGCATCTTTTGGAATTGACTTTTCTCCAAGTAGGTCTTTTTCTATTCTCATATTTAACACCTCTTTTTTCTTATAATTCTAAAAACATCCATTTGCCATAAGCCATGAACCTTGTTATAATTAATTCAGGCGTTAGAGAAAATTGTGGTGAAACGGTATCATACAGGTTGTGGCACCTGAGATATGGGTTCGAATCCCATCTGTTTTCTTCGTTACGCATCCAGCAATGATGGATGCGAGAATATTTGCATTTTTATTCTATCCTCCAATTTTGGAGGTTTTTTCTTTTTATAGCTAAATTAGATTTACTGAAAATTTATTTTATAAAACACAAATATTTAGCAGGTATTTACCATTTATTGTCAAATAGAAATAAATGGAGGTGTAGTTAATGAAAAAATTTCTAAAAATCCTGCTATATACACTATTTATTTTATCCATTCAAACCAATATCATACACGCAGAACCATCAAAAAATCCCAGACCCGAAAATTTAAAACCCCTTTTAAACTTAGAAGAGAATATTACTAATTTTAAAATTAGTGCAAATGAGCAATACATAGCTTACTATAATTCTTCTAGCCGTTATCTAATTGTTAAAAACCTGTACAGTAATACTGAAATTTGGAGAAAAAAAACAAATACTAATCTTTATGATTGGCATCCTAGCGAAGATATTTTAATTTATTCCGATAATAACAAATCTAATTTTAGTATCAATACTATAAATATCCATAATCCCGCTTCTTTAAAGACAATACATAGCGAAAAAAGTGAAAATCAAGATATTATTTTTCTTAAAAGTTCACCTCAAAAAGATGAAGTTTTTTTTATTGTTTTAAAAGGTTTTGCAAATGCACATGGCTATACTTCAACAATTAATTATGTAGATCAACAAAAAGTATCTTCAATCGGAGACTATCCTGATTCTGAATATATAACCTTTTCTACAGTAAATAGTAATTTTGCTATTAGTCAATTAAATTATCTTGATATGACTACAAATACCTTAAAATTAATTGATGCAAATTATAATTTACTAAACACCATTACTGAAGGACATATAACCTCTAGTCCACTTTTTTCTCTTAACGGCAAAGAAATAGTATATAGTGAATTAGATGATAACAATCAAAAAATTGTCTTATATGATTTAGAAAAAAATAAATCCACAATATTAAAAAATCACTCTAGTGATGTCCAAAATTTATGTTGGTTAAATAAAGATACTCTAGTATACTTATCTGGCACTAAACCCCATATTGAAATTTTTAATATAATTACACAAAATAACTTTACCTTATCTGAAGGCATGGCTCCTTTTACTCTAAATAATAATTTATATTTTTTAAAGGAGAATCCTCATACTTACGAAACTTTATTATATGTATACATTAACAATTAAAATATCTAGACCTACAGTGAGACTAACTATCGACACCATAAGGTTTCTGCCTTGCTAGTCTCTTGATTTATCTGTAGGTCTAATTCTATTTTGCACAATAACTTAAAAATTATGATTAGAATTTTAAGACAATTTTGGGTTAAAACTACTACCTTCCCAAAAAATCTTTTTAATAAAAATTATTTCATTTTTCCCACATGTTATATCTACAATTTTATTATGTGTCATTTCTTTAAATTCCACAGGAATTAAGATATTTAAAATAACATTTTCCATATAATTTATTTCTTTAATTATGATATCATCATTTAATAGTGCGTTTTTAATGCTCTCTAAGTCCTTATAATCAACGCTTAACTTCGCTTCCCAATATATTTCCGAGATAATTATTTCACTTGCTTTTAAAGCCTCTTTTACCGTTTGACTATAAGCTCTTATTAATCCACCTGTTCCAAGTTTTACTCCTCCAAAATAACGTGTCACAACAGCTAAAACATTTGTAATATTTTCTTTATTTAAAATTTCTAATATTGGTTTTCCTGCAGTCCCTTGTGGCTCTCCATCATCACTACATTTTTGAAACTCTCCTCCTGGTCCTAATTTAATTGCAAAACAATTATGATTCGCATCCTTATGGTTTTTTCGTATTTCTTCTAAAGCCTTTACTGCATTATCTTCAGAATCCACTGGAATTAAAAACCCTATAAACTTTGATTTTTTAATTATTATTTCTATTTCTGTTTTTTCTTTAATACTTTGATATTGTTTCATAGTGGGCACCTCCATACTAGTACCCATTATAACAATAAAATGAAATTTTAAAAAATCTATCCCTTCAAGTAAATATTAAAATTTCTTTTACTTGCCTACTAGATAATATATGAATCATTAAGTTTAAATGTGAATTTTAATAATACTTCATTTTATTTACAATCTAATATAATATTTTCATATAAATAACCCGTATCTATTAAAGATGCGGGTTATTTAAAAGTAATTTTATTTAATCCTTTGCTCAATAGTTGCGGTGTTAATTTTATCTATGAGCCATTTCTCTTTTTCTTTAGCAAGTACAAATACTGTAGTAGAATTTAATTCTCTTTTATCTTCATCAACAATAATATAATTTGCCATAACTACCTTTACATCACTATCACTTTGCATTTCCGTAGTAACTAGCTTTACTATTTCTCCTTTTTTAAAAGAATATGTTTTAACGGGATTTTCAGCTATCAATTGAGCATTTGTAATATTTTTGGTTATTAATTTGTCTAATTCTTTTTCTTTATTATCTACCATCGCCTCAATATACTTCTCAGCCATATTATCTCCTTTTGAATAATTTGGCTTATCTGAACAACCAACTAAAATTAAACATAAAAATAATAGAGCAAATAACACCCTTCTCTTTTTCATTTAATCACCGCCTTATACTTTTACCTTTATTATTTATTAAAAGTCGTTATTTTACCCAAAATAATTGAAAAAACATTTATATACTTCGGGAAAAAAAATAAGACCTAATTATAGGTCTTAAACTTCCGCTACATATTTTAAATTGGGTTCATATATTATAGTTTTTTTTCTTTTTAAACTTTCTTTTACATCTATTATTCTTTGATTGCTTGATCCTCTATAGGGTATATTTAAATCCTTTTTACTATTTACAAAAGGACCATCTATTAACAAATCTGTTACTTTTAATAATTCTTGTACATGTATATCTTTTGATTCTAATAAGTGCTCAAATAAATGACCAGTATAGGTCACAACATTTATTCCATACTTAGATTTTACTTCTTTAGCTAAGTATGCACATTTTTCAGCTTGTAAAAAAGGATCTCCACCTGATAAAGTTATACCTTTGATAAAAGGATGTTTTTTTATATCTTTAATAATATGTTTTATTTTTTTTCTTTTCCCTTACTTGGATCCCATGTTTCTGGATTATGACAATCTTGGCAATGATGTAAACATCCTTGTGTAAAAATTACATATCTTACCCCTGGTCCATCGACAACGCTATCAGGTACAATTCCAGCTATCCTAATATACATTACTAATATTTCACCACTTTCTATTTATAGCTCCATATGGTTTTTCCTATTACTTTCTTCAGACTTTTTAGCATCATTAAACATCTCTAAAGTAGATAAATAACCAGTGATTCTACGTACTCTACTAATTTTCCCATCTGAACCACATGCCGGACAAACATTAGTATCTATTACACCATTAAACCCACATTCTGTACAAATATCAACGGGAAAATTAACTGCAGCATATCCCATGTCAGCTTCATACATTGCATTAATAAGAGCTTCAAAGGCTTCTAAATTATGTTGCGGGGCACTAGGTAATTCAACATATGAAATATGACCACCATTACAAAATCTATGATAAGGACCTTCTATATTTATTTTTTCAAAAGCATCAATTTTATAATCAACAGGTACATGAAATGAATTTGTATACCAGTCTTTATCTGTTATTCCTTCGATTTCACCAAATAAGCTTTCGTCTAATTTAGTAAACTTTCCGCTAAGACCCTCAGCAGGTGTTGCAACTAAACTAAAATTCAAACTATATTTTTGTGTTGCTTCATCACACTTTCTTCTCATATGACTGATAATTGATAATCCAAGAGCCTGGGATTCAGAACTTTCCCCATGATGTTTTCCATTTAACGCCACTAGGGTTTCAGCAAGTCCAATAAACCCAATACTTAAAGTACCATGTTTAATAGCATTTTCTATAAAGTCGTCTTGCTCTAGTTCTTCACTATCTAAATATAATTTTTGTCCCATTAAAAATGGAAAATCTTTTACTCTTAATTTTTTTTGAATTTCATATCTATGCAATAGTTGCTCAATTGTTAATTCAATCATTTCATCTAGACTTTTCCAAAACTTAGATAAATCTCCATTAGCTTTGATTCCTAAACGTGGTAGATTTATAGTTGTAAAAGATAAATTCCCTCTTTTTTCAGTAACCTCTGGTCCATTTGTATTTGCCATAACTCTTGTTCTACAACCCATGTAAGCCACATCCTCACCATAAGGAGCATTATAACTTGCATCTTGAAATGAAAAATTAGGAAAAAGTCTTTTACACGCTACTTTCATGCTAAGTTTAAATAAGTCATAGTTAGGATCTTCTGGCTCATAGTTAATTCCTTCTTTAACCTTAAAACAAATGTTTGGAAACATAGGCGCCTCGCCCTTACCCAGTCCTCTTTCATATGCTTTTAAAAGGTTTTTAGTAATCATTCTACCTTCTCTTGAGGTATCTGTTCCAATATTAATTGAAGAAAAAGGAACTTGTGCTCCGGCTCTACTATGCATGGTGTTTAAATTATATACAAATCCTTCCATAGCTTGAAAAACTTCATCTTCTACTCTTTCATGAACTAATGATTGTATTTTTTCTTCATCTGCTTCTAAACCTAAATTTTTTAAACCTGCTCTAATTTTTTGTTCTTGTTTTATAAATTCTAATTCAACATAAACACCCAGATCACGGTCAAAGTATGCGTATGATTGGCCACCATGTTGATCATTTTGATTACTTTGTAAAATTATAGCTGCTAAGGCTCCAGCCGTTTTAATGCCCTTTGGAGACCTTATATATCCATGACCATTATTAAATCCTTTCTTTAATAAATCTGCTAAAGGTATTTGTAGGCATGTCATTGTTTTTCCATACCAACCTAAATCATGAATATAAAAATTTCCTTCAAGATGAGCTTTCGTAAACTTTTCTGGTATAGCTCTCTTTAAATAATATTCTTTAGATGCTAATTCTGAGATCTGTAACACCTTTGCCGAAGGAGAATTTCCTACATTAGCATTTTCTCTGCTTGTTTCTTTAAGAACCTCTTGCACTGCATCCATCATTTCCGATCTTGTTTCACGAATATTCGTTCTCTGAGCTCGATATAAAATATACGCCTTTGCAGTTTTAGCATGTCCTCTTTCAATTAATACTTTCTCCACAGTATCTTGTATATCTTCAACCGGAATGGCTTGTCCATTGTATTTAGCACTCAGTAACTTTAAAACTCCTAAAGTAACTTCCATTGCTGTTTGTCTATCTTCTCCTCCTACAGATTTAGCAGCTCTAAAGATAGCATCTGTTATCTTTTTATCATCAAATGCTACTTCTCTTCCATCTCTTTTTAATATACTCATTAGCATTTTAACCCCTCCAATTACTTTTGCTTTTGTATTAATAATTCGATTTCGTTAATAAAGGTATTTATATCTTTAAACTCACGATAAACCGAAGCAAATCTCACATAAGAAACTTCATCCAAAATTTTTAACTTTTCCATAACTAGTTCACCAATCAAAGAAGAATCTATTTCACGATCCATTTTATTATTTAAATCTCTTTCTATTTCTGCACACACCTTTTCTAAATCTTGAAGTGCAACGGGGCGTTTTTCACATGCCTTTATTAAACCATTTAAAATTTTTGTTGGTTCAAACATTTCTCTTCTACCATCTTTTTTCACAATAATTAAAGGTAGATTTTCAACCTTCTCATATGTAGTAAATCTTTTTCCACATTTTGAACATTCTCTACGCCTTCTAATGGCTTTACCATCATCAGCAGAACGAGAATCTACAACCTTAGTATCAAAAAAATCACAAAAAATACACCTCACTGCATCACCCCTAGAATAATATAAACGATTAGTGAAATATTTATAATCACTTTAAACTAAAGTAATTTTTATTCTTTTAAAATAAAAATAAGCAACATCCACTACTTATAGTAGATATCGCTTATTTTATAACACAATATGTAGTATGTCAATTTTTGCTTTCCATTTTTACTATTTAATATTACTCTTTTATTCAAATGATTTCAAACCTTTTTGGTCATGATATAAGTCCGTAAAGTTTTGAGCCTCCACTAAAATAACATCCACACCTATTCTCACAACCTTTTCCCACGGAACTATGTAGTCATCATTTCTGCCTAAAAATCTAAAAATTCTTCCAGGTCCAGGTAAAATAAGAGAAGTAATCTTACCTGATTCAATATCTATATCTATATCTTTAATGGGTCCTAACCTTTTTCCATCCAAAACATTAACAATTTCTCTTTCTCTTAGGTCAGAGATTTTAGCAAGCACAATATATCCCTCCTTAAACGTGGACAATATTATTATATTACCTAAAATAGAGTTTAATGACAAAAAAAAACCGCATTTAGCGATTTAAAACCAAACATTTAGTAATATTTTTTTATAATTAGCTATAAGATTGTTTTTGTTTTCAGCTACTGGTGCCATTACTGAGATAGCTTCTTCTTTCAAGATGTTATAATTTTCCTTTTCCTTAAACCAATCTATATGGCATAAAGGCGGATAAAGAACACACCACCAATTTTTACCTTCTCCCTTACCAATTACTGCTTTAACAGCTTTATATTCTCCAGCTGGTAATACTTTTTGATAATATACCTTTGTAGGAAAACTAGACGCAGTTAAATTTATTTTTATGGGATAATTAAAACCATTTTCTATGATAACTGCTTCACATTTTTCTTCTAAACTTGGTATATTTTTTAAAATATAATTTTGAGCTATATCATTATTTCTTAAATACTTTAATATCTCTAAATTATTTAAAATTTCATCTCGTACTTTTAATTTAAGTGCTTGGTCTAAATTACTATCAGAATTAGCAATAACATGTAATCTGATAATATTATTTGTTTCATTCACGGCCTTTACTTCTTTGACCTGTACATTAATAAATATCACTAGTAAGCATAAAATTATAGGCAATTTTTTTAGCATATATATTAACTCATTTGTTTTTTCATTATATTTAAAGCTGCCTTTTCTAGTCTACTAACCTGAGCCTGTGAGATTCCTATTTCATCAGCTACTTCCATTTGAGTTTTGCCATCAAAAAATCTTAAGGATAAGATTAGTTTTTCACGATCATTTAATCTTTCTAATGATTCTTTAATTGCAATATTTTCTACCCAATTATAATCAGTATTTTTATCATCTCTAACTTGATCCATTACATATATAGGATCGCCTCCATCATTATAAATAGGTTCAAAAAGTGATAGTGGCTCTTGAATAGCATCTAAGGCAAAAACAATATCTTCTCTAGGTATATCTAATACTTTTGCAATTTCTGTAATTGTCGGCTCTTTAGAATTTTTATTTACTAATGAATCTCTTACCTGAAGTGCTTTATATGCAATATCCCTTAATGATCTACTTACGCGAATAGGATTATTATCACGCAAATACCTTCTAATTTCACCTATAATCATAGGAACGGCATATGTTGAGAACTTTACATTCTGACCTAAATCAAAGTTGTCTATAGCCTTCATTAAACCTATGCAACCTACTTGAAATAAATCATCTACATATTCTCCTCTGTTTGTAAATCTTTGAATCACGCTTAAAACTAAACGTAAGTTACCATTGATTATTTTTTGTCTAGATTGGGTATCACCAGACTGCATATCTTTAAATAAAACTCGCATTTCTTTGTTTTTTAGAACTGGTAATTTAGATGTGTTAACACCACAAATTTCGACTTTATTGATTATCAATATTGATACCCTCCTAAGTATATGAGCTTAGTTTAGTTATTACCGTGATAAGAAGGGTTTATTCTATATTAATGTTAACTTATTATAGTTGTTTGTTTCTGAATTTATATAAAAAAAAGACTTCTTATAAAACCCAAGAAGTCTTAGCTAAACTATTCCATTTTTTCCATTTCCTTTTTCAATCTTCTAATTATCTTTTTCTCTAGTCTTGAGATGTATGACTGAGAGATTCCTAAAAAATCTGCTACTTCTTTTTGAGTTCTTTCATCTCCACCTTGAAGTCCAAATCTTAGTTCCATAATTTTTCTTTCTCTTGGATTTATTTTTTTCATAGCTAAATGTAAAAGTCTTTTGTCTACTTCTTCCTCTAAGGGTTTGCAAATAAGATCTCCCTCAGTACCTAAAACATCAGATAACAATAATTCATTACCATCCCAATCAATATTTAACGGTTCATCAAAGCTTACTTCCCCACGAGTTTTATTGCTTCTTCTTAAATGCATTAAAATTTCATTTTCTATGCATCTTGAAGCATAGGTCGCAAGCTTAATTTTTTTCTGTGGATCAAAAGTATTAACCGCTTTTATAAGTCCAATTGTTCCAATAGAAACTAAGTCTTCTATCCCTATACCAGTGTTTTCAAACTTCCTTGCAATATAAACTACTAATCTTAAATTTCTTTCAATTAATGTACTTTTTACTTTGTAATCTCCTGCTTCTAATTTGATTAATAAATCCTCTTCTTCGTCCCTACTTAAAGGGGGAGGAAGTACCTCACTACTACCTACATAAAATACTTCTTCAGTAAAACCTAATTTGTTTAAGAGCTTTAATACCTTAAGCCTTATTCTCCATAAAGATAAATTGAGTTTTGGTTTTCTTAACAAAAAGACACCTCCTAAATAAACTTTTTACTCATTTAATAATAAATCAGTATGCAAAAGGGCATGATAGGTTCCCTGAGGCGATAATTTACGATGATAGATAGCTACTACCACATTGGAATTTTTATATAAATTATTTCCATCCTGAATCATTACTTCATCGGGTTTGATTCCTATTAACATTCCATTATGGTTTCCAAGTGACGAAAAAGGAATTAATCTAATCCGTGTATTCCATTTATCATCTTTAAAAGTGCCTACTTGAACATCAATAGATGGAATATTTTTACTCTTCAGCATTTGAGTTAAATCATCTGGAATTATACCCGTTAATTTATCATACTCCATAACCATTACAGGATCTTTACTAATAGGATCTTTTAACTGGTTTCCTGTATCAACTAAAGCCTCAGTATCTACTGATGTACCTAAAATTTTCACTTTCGTCTTTACTAACCATATTCCTTGGTGCAAATTTTTTCTAATAATACTAGCGCTCCACATTCCTAGTAATAAAGCTACAGCTAATCCGACTATTAACCAAGTTCCACTAAAATTAATGCTATTCACCATTATTCCATTCCACGTTTCAATATGTAGAGGCCCACTTTGAAATAAATACATTGATCCTAAAACAGCACCACCCATAATAAAAGAAACTAAATAAAAATAAGAAGTAGACTTTATAAACCATTTTATATTCTTATATCTAAAGGTTACTATCACCATTAAAAAAGAACATACTAGTTTTAGAAGAACTGTCGATGAAAATGCTAATCTAGGAAAATAAATCATTATAGAGTAAGCCGCACCAATGAATGCTCCAAGTGTTAATCTTTTATAATTAGTTGATAATCTCCCCAGTCGTGATGTCGCCCATAAAATAAAGAAGTCCATAATAAAATTAATCATAAAGGCAATATCCAGATACATATCAGTATATGGGGACACCTAATCACCTCTTAATTTTTAATTCTAATAACATTATACATTATTTATCTCCAGAAATATGTCATTTATTGCGAATTTTTCCAATTTTAAAAATTACTATAAAAAAAAGGCCCTTGATTTTTTCAAGGACCTTCTAATTTATCTTTTTCTTCTTAAAAAGGCTGGTATTTCTAAATTATCTATAGTAATATTCTTTGGTTCATGTCTGATTTCAGGTTGTTCAGGTTGATTATTATTTTCAGCAACTTTCAGGTTAACTGTATAATCTTTTACTTCTTCATCAAAACCAGTTGCAATAACGGTTACCCTTATTTCTTCACCAAGTTTTTCATCAATTACTGCACCAAAAATAATATTTGCTTCTTCATCGGCTGCTTCAGCAATTACTTCGGCTGCTTCATTAACTTCAAATAAGCCTAATGAACCGCCACCTGTTATGCTTAAAAGCACTCCTTTAGCCCCTTCTATTGAAGTTTCTAATAAAGGTGATGAGATAGCATTACGAGCTGCTGTCACTGCTCTATTTTCTCCAGAGGATGTACCTATACCCATTAATGCTGAACCGGTATTATGCATAATAGTCTTAACATCAGCAAAGTCTAAATTAATTAAACCAGGTACTGCTATTAAATCAGATATACCTTGTACACCTTGTCTTAATATATCATCCGCAATAGAAAAAGCATCGTTAATAGATGTATTTTTATCTACTACTTGTAACAAACGATCATTAGGAATAGTAATTAGTGTATCTACCTTTTCTTTTAAATTAGCTATACCTTGAACAGCTTGTTTAGCTCTTTTTCGCCCTTCAAATGTAAATGGCTTTGTAACTACTCCAACTGTTACAGCACCTAATTCCTTTGCAATTGCAGCAACAACTGGTGCGGCTCCAGTCCCAGTTCCTCCACCCATACCTGCAGTTACAAATACCATATCAGCACCTTTAAGAGCTTTCATTATTTCTTCTTTACTTTCTTCTGCTGCTTTATGCCCTATTTCAGGATTTGCACCAGCACCTAAACCTCTTGTTAGCTTATCACCTATTTGAACTTTTGTTTCACATTTAGATAATTGTAATGCTTGTGCATCTGTGTTAACTGAAATAAATTCTACACCTTGCAAACCACTCTCGATCATACGATTAACGGCATTGTTACCTCCACCACCAACACCGATTACCCTTATTTGAGCAATCTGCTGAATATCTACATCTAATTCTAGCATTCAGCTTGACAACCCCTTTCATTCACTTATGCAAATTTTAATATTGCTAAAACTAATTAATAATAAATAAATTTATATTATTTCTTTTTAATAATAGGTGGACCTGAAAAACGCAAATCTATATATTCGATTGCTTTTTCATCAATAACTAAATTAATAATTTTTTCTAAAATGTCTTGTAAATTTTCTAATTTGCTTTGTACTTCTTTTTTTGAACCCAATCTTATTTCAATTCCTTGAGTAGTATAAGCTAAAATATATCTAGGATCAGCTACATTTATTTCTGCAATGTTTATCAGTAAATCTGATTCTATATTTGTAAGGATTTCCAAAGCTGTATGTAAACCTTCATTTTTGATTATTTGACCTGGTCCAGGTAAATAATCCATACTAACACCACTTATGACTGGTAGTTGATAACTACCTAAATCATTGTTAATAGAGATAAACACACCTTTTTCACTGACTTGTATAAAACCATCTTCACAAACTACCAAGCCAATGGGTTTCCTTTCCAAAACATTAATTTTTAAAGTAGATGGTAAATCACGGCTAATCTCAACACTCTCTATTAAAGGATGTATTGATATATTCTTAATAATATCATTTTTCTCAATTTTAAAAAGATTATCACCTTGATTGACTTGACTTAGTTTTATTACCTGTTGCTTAGTCAAGTTTTTATTACCAATTACCTCAACATTTTGAATGTTAAATATGGGTGAATGCAGAAAGAAATATATCCCAATTATAAATAAGAAAAAATATACTACTTTAAAAGATTTAACTTTTTTTTTATTTCCCTTTGATTTTTCTACATGATTTAATTCATTTTTCATAACATTCCACCTACATTTAATTTCCACGAATTTTAAAAAAATCCTTGTTTTTTATTATAACAAAATATACTAGTACTTGTCCAAGCTTATAACAAACATTTACCTCCTTTTTTTCCATAAAGTTAGTAAATAAATAAGAATTATTAAATATTTAATATCTTATAAAATATTCAAAAAATTGTATCCCTAATTAAATAAATAATTGGGATACAATTGCTTTGAATTAAATATATTTTATCATCTATCTTCTTTATAAATAGTAATAATTTATTACTATTTTAGTAAATTAAGTATATCATATATAAAGATAATTAATTTCTTGAGACTCTTTCTATATTAGCTCCAAGTTTTCTTAACTTTAGATCAATATTTTCATAACCTCTATCAATATGATAAATTGAATCTACAATTGTTTCATTTTTAGCTACAAGTCCGGCTAAAATCAATGCTGCACCCGCTCTTAAGTCTGTAGCTGAAACATTTGCTCCATTTAAGTGTTTCACACCTTTTATAATAGCGGCACGTCCCTCTACCTTAATATCAGCACCCATTCTTATCAATTCTGGAACATGCATAAACCTATTTTCGAAAATACTTTCACTAATAATACTAGTACCAGTAGCTATAGATAATAAAGACATGAATTGAGGCTGCATATCCGTTGGGAAACCAGGATACGGTATAGTTTTAATATCTACTGGTCTTACATTGTCCGTTCCTATTACCCTTATTCCATTATTTTCTTCTAATATAATTACACCAATATCTCTTAACTTTGCATTTATTGCTTCAAAATATTCTGACTGTACATTTTCTAGTTTTACATTACCTTTTGTAAGAGCTGCTGCTATCATAAATGTTCCAGCTTCTATCCTATCTGCAATAATAGAGTGTTCTACTGAATGAAGGCTACTTACTCCTGTTATCCTAATTATATCAGTTCCAGCTCCTTGTATCTTGGCACCCATGCTATTTAAAAAATTTTGTAGGTCTACAATTTCTGGCTCTTTAGCAGCGTTTGAAATAATCGTTTCCCCCACTGCTAAACTAGCAGCCATCATAAGATTTTCAGTAGCACCCACGCTTGGAAAGTCTAAACAAATGTCACTTCCTTTTAAATATCCACTATGAACCTTAGCTTCAACAAAACCAAATTTTTCATTTATTTCGACACCCATTTTTTTAAATCCTTTTAAATGTAAATCTATAGGTCTGCACCCAATAGCACATCCCCCTGGGTAGCTTATTTTTGCCCTGCCAAACCTTGCTAATAATGGTCCCATAACTAAACTAGAAGCTCTCATTCTTCTGATTAAATCATCTGGTACTTCTACATAGTTCATTTTACTTGAATCCACTTTCATGGTTGAGCCTAACCATTCTACTTTACAACCTAACAATTCTAATAGTTCCTTCATTACATATACGTCTTTTAATCGGGGTACATTTTTTATAACAGATATATCTGTAGATAATATTGCAGCTGATAGAATTGGTAAAACGGCATTTTTGGCTCCACTTATTTCTACTGAACCAGAAAGAGGATTTCCACCCACTATTATAAATTTTTCCATTCTTACCCCCCCAAAACTATTATCTCTGGTTCTAAAATTAAATTATTTTCCTCCTTTGCCTTTTGTTTAATTTTTTCAATTAACTCTAAAACGTCACTGCATTTAGCATTTCCGGTATTAACTATGAAATTTGCATGTTTTGGTGAAACCATTGCACCACCAATCTTCCATCCTTTAGCACCAATAGAATCAATTATCCTTCCTGCTGAATCTCCATCTGGATTTTTAAAAACACTACCTGCATTTGGATAATTTATTGGTTGTTTATTTCTACGAAATTCTTGATAAATATTCATGTTTTCTTTAACCTTTTCAGGATCATCTTTTTCTAATCTAAGTTTTATACTAGTAATTATACAGGTTTTATTTTTTAGTTTAGTTGAACGATAATCAAAACCTATATCTTTATTTGCTAAAGAAATGATTTTCCCGGTATAATCCATTACGTTAATACCTTTAACAACATCCGACATTTGTCTTCCATGTGCACCTGCATTCATTAGTACAGCTCCACCTATTGACCCAGGTATCCCTGAGGCAAATTCTAATCCTGCAAGGCCTTCTTTTGCCGCTATATAAGACATAAACGGCAAAGTCAAACCAGGTTCTACAACTAAATAATTATTTTCCATTTTCCATTTATTGAGACTGTTTACACAAATAACAAGGCCCCTAATGCCAGTATCTTTAACTAAAATATTAGAACCTGCACCTACAATAGTAATTTCCAAGTTATTATTACCTGCAAAGATAAGGGCCTTTTTTAAATCGTCAATATCCTGAGGATTAAATAATAAATCTGCTGGGCCTCCTATATGCCATGTAGTGTGTCTACTCATAAGTTCATTTAATATTACCTTGCCTTTTACTTCTTTTTGAAAGTCATGAGCTAATTTAGTAATGCTCATTATGATACTCCTTGTTGTTTGTTATTTAATTTGCTAATAATATCTTTACCTACCTTCCAGATATCACCTGCACCCATTGTAATTATTAAATCACCTGGCTTAGCTATGTACCTTAAATGTTCAACTATATCTTCATTTTTCTCAATATAAATGGCTTCAGATCCTTTGGGCAAGTTTTCCATTATTAAGTTTGATGATATTCCTACAAGTGGCTCTTCACTTGCTGCATAAATATCACTTAAAATAAGTTTATCTGCATCACCATAACTTTGAGCAAATTCTTTGGCTAATAATCTAGTTCTCGAATATCTATGTGGTTGAAAAACTGCAATAATTCTTCCCTCATGCATACTTCTGGCTGCCTGTAAACATGCCTTTACCTCAGTTGGATGGTGCGCATAGTCATCATAAACTAAAATATCATTTACTTTTCCTATTAACTGAAATCTTCGTTTAACACCTGTAAATTGTTTCAGCCCTGTGCTTATTTGAGAAAAACTTAAGTTTAACTCTCTACAAATAGCTATAGTTGCTAAAGCATTACTTAGGTTATGTTTTCCTGGAATAGAAAGTTCTAAATTACCTAATAATTCTTCATTATAATATACATCACATCTAGTTATTGTTCCTTGAAAATTAATATTACGTGCAGTTATGTTTGCTTTTTCGTTTAAACCATAAGTAACAACCTTACCTGGAGCATTTATTGCCATTTGACTAACTAAAGGGTCATCAGCACACAATATTGTATATCCATCTGGACTTCCAAGGGCTATGTATTTTGTAAAACTATCAATCATATTTTCAAGCGTCCCATAAAAATCTAAATGGTCATCTTCAATATTTGTTATAATATTAGACCAAGGAAATAAATTTAAAAAGGAACCATCACTTTCGTCTGCTTCTGCTACTAAATAATCTCCTTTACCTAGTTTAGCATTACTATTAATAACATTTAATTCTCCACCTACAACTATGCTTGGATCAAAATTATTAATTTCTAATACTGATGCAATCATTGATGTAGTAGTTGTTTTACCGTGAGCTCCTGCTATACAAATAGCCTTTTGCCTTTTCATTAATTGTGCTAACATTTCTGCCCTTTTTATTATTGGAATGTTTAATTCTTGTGCTCTTTTAACTTCAGGATTTTCTCTATTAATAGCAGTTGATGTTACTACTGTATCTATACTCTCATCTATATTTGAACTTTTATGACCTTTTATAACCTTAACACCCTTTTCTTCTAACCTTTTAGTACCATTAGATATATTTAGGTCTGAACCAGAAACTTTATATCCTAATGTAACTAAAATATCAGCAATACCACTCATACCAACTCCACCGATGCCTACGAAATGAATATTTTTCAAATTATTCATCTCCTTTCTTTTTTCTGATAAATTTATTTCAAGTGTATTTTGTACTATATATGCACCTTTTTGAATTTGTGTTACTATTACTTGGGTGCATGTCCACCTTTTTTTCTTTAATTACTAGGTTAATTATCTTTTATTAAACTAATATTCGGTAAACGGATTATCAGAATTTTTACTGATAATCCGTTAATTCTACAATAACCTGCATAATATTTTCTAAAGAATCCACATTTCCTGCTTTTTTTGCACTAGAAGTCATTTGACTAAGTAAACTATCATTATCAATTATACTTAAAATATTATTTAATAATTTTTCTCCAGAAAGGTCTTTATCTAATATCATCATTGCTGCATTTCTATTTACTAAAGACTTAGCATTATACTCTTGATGATTTTCTGATGCAAAAGGATATGGAATTAATATAGAAGGAATTCCTTTAGCAGTCATCTCTGCTAAAAAAGTAGCTCCTGCTCTTGATATACATAAATCTGCACAGGAAATTGCATATTCCATTTCATATAAATAGGGCTTAAGGATAATATTACCTTGTTCTTCTAAGTTTATTCCCTGCTGAATTAAATTATTTAAAACATCTTTATATCCACTTTCTCCAGTAATATGTATAAACTGAAGATTATTTTTTTTCAATAAATCTTTATAAGCACAAGCCATTGCATTGTTTATATTTTTAGCTCCTCTGCTTCCGCCTGTTATCAAGATAGTTTTTTTTGTGGAATCCAAATTCAAAAATTTTATACCTTCCTCTTTTTTTATATCTAATATTTGTTCTCTAACAGGTAAACCTGTTAATTTCACTTTATTCTTTTTAAAATATTTATCTGAATCAGGAAAGGTTATCATAATTTGATCAACTATCTTACCTAATAATTTATTTGTCATCCCTGGTAAAGCATTTTGTTCATGTATAATAGTTGGTATTCCTAAAATTCTTGCTGCTAAGACAACAGGTCCACAAACGTAACCCCCAGTGCCAATAACTAGCTGGGGGTTATATTTACGAAGTATTGATATCGACTTACCTAATCCTTCAATCGCTTTAAAACCTGTTTTAAACATCCCGAGAGATATTTTCCGTTCTAATCCTTGTACTGTTATAGTCTCAAAGGCAAAACCTTCTTTGGGAATGATTTTACTTTCCATTCCAACCTTTGTACCTATAAATAAGATTTCAGTATTATTATCTTGTTTTAATAAATACTTAGCTATCGCTAGTGCAGGATAAACATGACCTCCAGTTCCTCCACCTGCAAATAGTACTCGCATCATTCCACCTCCGTCTAACTCAAATTATTTCCTGGAAAATTTTGAGATATTAAGCAGCATTCCCACTCCAATTAAGGAAAAAAGTAAAGATGATCCTCCATAGCTCACAAAGGGTAATGTGATACCGGTTACAGGTAAGGATCCTGTTACAACCCCCATATTAATTACTGACTGTACAGCAATAATACTTGTTAATCCGACTGCTAACAGTGAACCAAATCTATCTGGAGCTAAAATTGCTATTCTAAATCCTCTCCAAATAAATAGAAAGAAAAGAGATAAAACTAAAAAAGCTCCAATAAAACCCAACTCTTCACCAATGATAGCAAAAATAAAATCAGTATGTCGTTCAGGAAGGTATAAGAACTTTTGTCTACTATTTCCTAGACCCATTCCTAAAAGTCCACCTGAACCTAAAGCATATAAAGACTGAACAGTTTGATATCCTTCATCACTTGCATTTTCCCACAAATGCCAAAACCCAGTAATTCTTTCTAACCTATAGGGGGCTTGAATGATTAATCCAATCACCCCTAAAATACCGGTTATGGCTAAAGCAAATAAATGAGAAATTTTTGCACCAGCTGCGATAAACATACAAAAAGATGTGCCAAAAACGGCAATTGTAGTTCCTAAGTCTGGTTGTTTTAACAGCAAAGCTCCAATAACTCCTAATATGAGTAAATAAGTGCCGAAACCTTTTATTGTTTTAATTTTTAATGGTTCTAAGCTTATAACAAGAGCAAAATAAAATACAATAGCTAATTTTACTACTTCAGAAGGAGTAAAGGATAAAGGTCCAACGCCTATCCATCGTGTAGATCCTTTTACTTCTTTTCCCACTCCTGGTATTAAAACTGCAACTAATAAAAGTATAGTTATAACAAAACCAATTTTTACATACTTTTTTAATTTGTTATAGTCTACATTCATTACTACAAACATACAGAATATTCCTAATGTAGACCAAATCAATTGGCGCTTAAAAAAATGATAAGGATCATCATAATAAAGCATAGAGTTATACGAACTTGCACTTAAAACCATTACTACTCCTATACTTAATAAGAATAAAATATCTAAGAATAGGACTACATCTGGTTGTTTTTTTTCAAGTTTAGGGTCACCTCCTTAGGGCTATGACTAACTCCTTAAAATAATCTCCTCTTTCTTCATAACTATTAAACATATCCCAGCTAGCACAAGCTGGAGATAATAAAACCACATCACCTTTACTTGCTAATTTGAAAGCTTGATATACAGCTTCCTTGAATGTATCTACTAAATGATAGTTATTAAAATGTACATTAATAACAGCATTTTTAATTTCTTCTTTAGCCTCACCTACTAAAACTATCTCTTTTACCTTGCATTTAATTTTGTTAGCAAATTCACTAAAGTCACTTCCTTTATTTCTACCACCTGCTATTAAAATTATTGGCTGATTAAACGCCTCCAGTGCCTTAATACTAGCATCTGGATTTGTTCCTTTTGAATCATTAATATATGTAACACCTTGAATTTCTATAACTGGCTCTAAACGATGATTAACCCCTGGGAAATCTTTTAAAGTTTTTACAATTACCGGTATTTCTATCCCTACTGAAAGAGCTGCTGCAATTGCAGCCATCGCATTTTCTAAGTTATGATTACCTTTTATGCGAATATCACTTTTTTTGCAAATATATATAGGCCAAGAATCTAAATTAGCATATATATCTTCTTTTTCTAAATATATTCCTTTTTCTAATTTAATATTACGACTAAAAAATATAACCTTGCTTTTAGCATCTTTTGCTAATTTACGTACAAGCAAATCATCGTAATTAAGAATTAAAAAGTCATTTTCATCTTGAGCTTTAAAAATATTAGCTTTGCATCTTATATATTCTTCCATAGTTTTATGCCTGTCCAAATGATCAGGCGTTAAATTTAATATAACAGAAACCTGTGGTTTAAAATCTTGTACCGATTCTAATTGAAAACTACTAGTTTCAGCAATAACAAAATCCTCTTGTCCATAATCAGTCACTTCACTTATTAAAGGATTTCCTATATTTCCACCCACTAAAACTTTTTTTTGGGCGTCTTGAAAAATTTGACCACATAAAGCTGTAGTGGTTGTTTTTCCATTAGTACCTGTGATGGCGATAAATGGAGAATTAGAATAACTAAAAGCTAATTCAATTTCACTAATTACTGGTATCCTTAAGTCTTTTGCTTGCACAATAACAGGAATGGTTAACGGTACCCCTGGGCTCACGACTACTAGGTCTAAATTTAAACTTTCTACATCTAAACTAATACCAAAAATTGCTTTTACGCCATGTGAAGTTATCTCTTTTTCAATTTCTTTTAATTCTTCCTTGCTTTTAGCATCATAAAGAAATACATTTGAACTTTTTTCAGCTAAAAACTTACTAGTGGCAATTCCGCTTTTTCCGGCTCCAATAATTAAAATATTCTGCCTAGCTACCTCCACTACAATCCCTTCTTCCTACATAAAAGTATAATCATATATTTTAAGTCCTAATAAAACAAAGATAGCCGCAGCTGACCAAAACGTTAAGACTACCTTTTGTTCTGACCATCCCTTTAATTCAAAGTGATGATGAATAGGACTCATCAAAAATATTCTTCTTTTAGTTAGTTTGAAAAATACTACTTGTATAATCACCGAAAGGGTTTCTATAACATATACTAATCCCATTATAGGTAAAATAAGTTCTGTTTTCGTTAAAACAGCCATAGCAGCTAATGCCCCTCCTAAGGCCAACGATCCTGTATCACCCATAAAAACTTTAGCAGGATTAATGTTGAAAAATAAAAATCCTAAACAACTACCTACTAAAGCCATGGCAAATATTGTTATACTGAACAATTGCTGACCAAACCCAATTATTACAAAACCTAATGCAACAAATAAGGTTACACCTGCCGCTAATCCATCTAACCCATCTGTTAAATTTACAGCATTTGATGTCCCCATTGCGACTAAAATTACAAAGGGCAAATAAAAAAGTCCTAAATCTATATGTTGTCCTGTAATTGGAATAATAATATCAGTTCCTCTACCTAAATAATTAACACTTACCCATGCTAATAGTATAGATAAAACTAATTGTCCTAAAATCTTATCTTTAGCTTTTAAACCTAGTGATCTTTTCTTTACTATTTTAATAAAATCATCAATAAATCCGATAAGACCAAAACCTAAGGTAAATAACAAAAGAATTATTGTATAAAAATTATCTTTGGCTATAAAGATAGTACCTAAAGTTAAACCAAAAAAAAACATAACTCCACCCATAGTAGGAGTTCCCTGTTTTTGCAAGTGACTTTCTGGTCCATCAGACCTCACTGTTTGACCAAACTTTAACCTTCTTAATACAGGAATCAGTAATGGTCCTGTTATTAAGCAGACAACTAAACTAATTATGCCAGCTGTTAAAATATCAGTCATCTAATCACCTCATAAGTTCTTCAACGATTTTTTCCATATACATCCCACGACTACCTTTAACTAATACTACATCATCTTTTTGCGTATATTCCTGTAAAAAAGAAATAGCATCATCGTTATTATTAAAATAATGAATATTCTCTGGCTCCATCTTAGCTTCTTCAGCACCAGTACCAATGTGTTTAGCTAATTTACCAATTACTATTAATTTATCAATATTTTTTTGCTGTGCTATCTCACCAATAAGCTTATGCTCTTGTTCTTCGTTTTGACCTAATTCATACATATCCCCTAGGACAGCGACTTTTCTTTTATTGTGAAATTCTCCTAAAAAACTGAGTGCTGCATTCATTGATGCTGGATTAGCATTATAAGCGTCATTAATTATTTTAGAGCCTTTAGTACTATTTTCTATTTGCAAGCGCATTTTTGACAATTCTATTTCTTTTAATCCTTCTTTGATACTATCCCAGTCAAAATCTAAGCTTCTTGCTACCCCAATTGCAGAAATGGCATTTATAATATTATGCTCACCTGGAATACCTAATTCTATTTCTACTATTTCATCTAATGCTCTTAACTTAAAAATAGATTTGTTTTCATCCATATCTATTATGCTTTCTAAGCAATAATCAGCACTAGCATCACTACCAAACCAATTGATCTTAGCTTTACATTCTTTTAAATATGGTAATAATAAGTCCTTATCATCTAAATTTAAAAGCACCGTTCCTTCTTCAGGTAAATATTTTAAAATTTCTGCTTTTGCTTTAGCAATATTTTCTTGTGAACCTAAAATTTCTGCATGAGTTTTACCAATATTAGTTATTATAGCATGTGTTGGGCTAGCTATATTACATAAAAAGTCAATTTGACCTAAGCCTCTCATACCCATTTCTATTACTGCTGCTTCTGTGTTTTTATCCAATGAGCATAAAGTTAACGGTAGTCCTATTTCATTATTATAGTTACCTTTTGTTTTAAGAGTATTATATTTTTTGTTTAAAAGACTAAATAAAATATCTTTAGTAGTAGTTTTACCGACACTTCCAGTAATAGCAACTACTGGAATTAAAGAATTTTGCCTTATTAATTTAGCTAAATCTTGTAAACCCCTTAACGTATCATTAGTTATCAGTAAGTTTTGGACTTCATAATTTTTGACCATTTTTACATCCGTTACGACTGCTCCTACAGCTCCTTTTTCAAAAGCTTGATCTACATATTCATGTCCATCTACTTTCTCACCAGGAAGAGCAAAAAACAAATCTCCTTCTTGAACATAACGACTATCTATAGCTACTCTTTTAGCATAAACAGTAGGTTTACCCCTATAGACCACTCCTAATAATTTTGATAAATAATGTATAGAAATATCTAGCATTAAATCACACCTCTAATATAGTTAATTATTTATGTAGCATTAAAAGTTCTTCAACAATTTCTTTGTCATCAAATGGGTATTTTTTTCCGTTTATTTCTTGATATGTTTCATGACCTTTACCCGCAATTATTATTATATCTCCTTCATGGGCAACTTCTACAGCTTTTTTTATGGCATCCTTACGATTAATGATTATTTCATATTGTTCATTGCTGATTTCTTTTTGAATACCTGGTAAAATATCTTTTATTATAGCTTCTGGATTCTCAGTTCTTGGATTATCAGAAGTAACTATGCAGTAGTCACTATACTTAGCGGCTGCTTCTCCCATTTTAGGGCGTTTGCTCTTATCACGATCCCCACCACAGCCAAAAACTGTAATTATTTTATTTTGCACAAACTCTTTAGCTGTTGTTAATATATTAACCAAACTATCAGCAGTATGAGCATAATCTATGATTACCGAAAATCCACAAGAATTATTTATAACCTGAAACCTTCCAGCAACTCCATTTATTTCTTCTATAGTTTTTATTGCTTTTTTCAGTGGAATATTGATACTACTTGCTACAGCTAAGGCTGCTAGAGAATTGTATACATTGAACTTACCAGTGAGTTTTAAATTCACTTTAGTCTTATTTACGTTATATTCTACACCTTTAGCACTTATTTTAATTTCTTCTGCTTTAAAATCAGTATCCTCTTCTATACTATAGCTTATTTTATTACCCCTATATTTTTGCAATAATAGTTTACCCCATTCATCATCTTTATTAATAATGGCGTACTTTTTTTGCTTTTTAGATGATTCATTAGTAAGTTCAAAAAATAACTTTGATTTTGCATTGAAATAATTCTCCATCGTTTCATGATAATCCAAATGATCTTGAGTTAAATTTGTAAAAACTGCTATATCAAATTCAGATCCTCTAACACGCATTAAGTCTAATGCATGAGAACTAACTTCCATGATAACATACGTAACATCTTTTTGAACCATTTGCGCAAAAAGTTCTTGTAAGTCTCTAGACTCAGGAGTAGTTCTTTCTACAGGTAAAATTTCAGAACCTATTCTATTATGTATTGTACCAATTAAGCCAACTTTTTCTCCCTGTTCCTCTAAAATTTTTGCTATTAAATTAGAGGTGGTTGTTTTACCATTAGTTCCAGTTATCCCAATAAGAGTGAAGTTTCTTGAAGGATATCCAAAGTATTTTGCACTTAAATCAGCTAAAGCTGCTCTACTATCTGAAACTAATATCCATGGATAATCATGTGAGCAATAATTTTTGTCTTCTATTAAAACAATACTTGCCCCATTTTTTAAAGCATCATTTATATAATGATGTCCATTAACTTTAAAACCTTTAATGGCGATAAATAAATCTCCTTCTTTTATAGAACGAGAATCATATTGTATTCCCTTTAAATCAATATCATCTATATTATGGCTATCTAAAATATTATAATCATACATTAACTTCTCTATTTGCATTAACTGAATCCTCCTTGTTATACTTTACTCTGAATATTATAGACCATTATTTAAATTATTAAAATCATTAGAAAAAAAAGAAACTTAGGCCTCATGGGCCCATAGTTTCCTCTACGTTTTCTTGATTAAGTGGTGTGAACCTTATCGTTACTGTAGTTCCCTTTTCCACTTTCGTACCTGGAAGAGGTTCTTGGAGAGAAGCTAATCCGCTACCTTGAGCTGCTATTTTTAATTCTAACTTAGATAATATAGAACTTGCTTCTCGTATTGTTGTGTCTTTTAAATCAGGTACTACCACCATGTTTGATGATTTATCTTTAGTATAAATTAAAACATTACTACCCTTATTTACTTGCGTACCAACTGGAGGCAAGGTAAGTAATATTTCTTCACCTTCCCCTTGTTTCTGATATTTCAAGCCTGCTTTTTTTAATTTATCAATAGCTGCATTCATTTTTAAACTTTTAATATCAGGTATTATAACCTTTTCTTCTTTTTTCTCTTCCTTTGTTATTTCTGCAGGAACATTTAAATAACGTAGTGTATCTCTTACTATACCCTGAAACACTGGTGCTGCCACCTGACCACCAAAATATACACCTTTTGGTGAATCGACAACTACTAAGCATGCTATTTGTGGATCATTTGCAGGAGCAAATCCAGTAAATGAAGCAATATATTCACTTCTAGAATATCCCCCACCTGGTAATATTTTTTGAGCCGTTCCAGTTTTACCTGCGATTTTATAACCTTCTATTTTTGCATTACTACCTGTACCTTCACTAACAACTGATTCTAAAATTTCTTTTAATTCATCAGATGTTTCTTTTGAAATAACTTGCTGTATTGGTTCAGGTTCAATTTTCTTTATAAGTTTTCCTTCATAATCTCTGATCTCTTTAACTAAACGAGGTTTCATAAGCCAACCATCATTAGCTATTGCAGAGATTGCCCTTACTAACTGAATAGGTGTAACTGCATTTGCCTGACCCATGGACATACTACCTAAATCAATGTCCTTAGCTCTAGATTTAGGCACTAAAATTCCAGTAGCTTCACCTGGTAATTCAATTCCTGTTTTTTTACCAAATTCAAATCCTAGTAAATATTTATAAAAGTCTTCTTTTCCTAATTTAAGACCTGAACTAACAAAAACTGGATTGCAAGAATTTTGTACTCCTTCAACAAAGTCCTGACTTCCATGTCCTTGATGCTTCCAACACTTAATTTTATCTTTACCTACTTTTATGTATCCAGGGCAATAAAATCTATCATTCTTCTTAACTACTTTTTCTTCTAGTACAGCAGCAGCTGTTACCGGTTTAAAAGTTGATCCTGGCTCATAAGCATCTGAAATTGCAAAATTTCGCCATGAACTATTGTCAAAATCAGCATAATTATTAGGGTCAAATACGGGTCTATTTGCCATAGCTAGAATCGAACCTGTCTTAATATCCATCACAATGATAGCTGCTGCTTTGGCTTGTTTAAGTTTTATAACGTTATCTAATTCCCTTTCCACAATATACTGTATAGTTTCATCTATCGTTAAATACAAACTATGACCATCTCGTGGCATGACATATTGGTGCAGGGCATTTGGTATTTCTCTATTTAAAGCATCATATTCAATCATGATCTTACCTGAAACCCCTCGAAGTACGCTATCATAACTTAACTCAAGTCCATTCAAACCTTGGTTGTCAATTCCAGCAAAACCGAGTACATGAGCAGCTAGCTTACCTTTGGGATAGTATCTTTGGTTTTCTTCAACAAAACTTACACCTTTAAGCTTAAGTTCTTTTAACTCTTTAATCTTTTCATCTGGTACTCTTCTTTTAATCCATTCAAATGCTACATTTTTTTTTAACTTTTCTTCTACCTTGTTTTTATCCATTTCTAGTATTTCAGATAATTTAGTTGCTGTCTCTTCTAGTTTATCTTTATCTTTAAGTTGAGCAGGAACAGCATAAATTGAACCTGTACTGACACTAATAGCTAGGGGGCTCCCATTACTATCATAAATAACTCCTCTTTTAGCCTTTACCTCGATATCTCTTAGTCGATTATTGATTGCCTTACCTTGTAATTCTTCTCCTTGGATAAATTGAACCCAAAACACTCTAATGACTAATAAAGAGATTAAAACAGCCGTACACAAAAAAACAAATCCAATTCTTTTTTTCATAGATAAATTAATCAAACTAACCACTCCAATATTTAATCAACCTTATTAAAACTATTGGAAATAAAACTTTGAACATTTTTAATAAAGCCTTCTTCTTCATTTATATTTGTAGGAAACTTCATATTATTCTCAATTTCTTTTTTATTATTTTTTTCTACATAAATATAGTTGTTTGTATCAGGATAAATCATTCCAATTTTTGCTGCTGATTGTTCAACTTTTTCTAAAGAAGTTAAAGAAGCAATATTTAATTTCAATTTTTCATTATTTTCTTTTAAATCTTCTATTTCTTGTTTTAAATTTGTAACATCATGACCTAATCCATTTAACCAAACATTTTGAGCCACAAAACTAAAACAAACTAGAAAAAATATAGAAATTAAACTAACATGCGGTGTTACTTTTACTAACCATATTTTACTTTTATTCTTTTTATTTTTCTTTTTTGGTGCTTTATGATTTCTTGTTTTAGGATGTACCTCATACTCAGGTACATAATTTGTACCCACTGCTTTTTTATTAGCCATTACCAAGTTATTCGCCCCCTAAAAAATTTAGAACTTAAAATCATGACTATAATTTAACTGCTACCCTGAGTTTTGCACTTCTTGCTCTATGATTTATGTTTTCTTCTTCTTCACTAGCAGAAATTGGTTTGCGTGTTAATACCTTTATCTCGCGTTTTTTATCACACATACATATTGGTAACTCTTTTGCACAAACGCAATCTAAGCTTAAATACTTAAACTTTTCTTTTACTATCCGGTCTTCTAAAGAATGAAATGTTATAATTCCAATTCTTCCACCCTTGTTTAAAGCTTGTACTGCTTTTTCTATTGTCTTTTCTAATACCTCTAATTCACGGTTAACTTCAATTCTAATTGCTTGAAATGTTCTTTTTGCTGGGTGTGGTCCGTTTAATCTAGCCTTTTTGGGTATTGCTTTTTTTATTACATCTACCAACTGTCCCGTTGTTTCAATAGGACTTGTACTTCGTTCTGCGACAATAAATTCTGCTATTCTTTTTGCCCAGCGTTCTTCACCATAAAGGTTAATAATATTATGTAACTTTTCTTCTGTGTAGGTATTAACTAGTTCCTTTGCAGTAAACTCATTTGTCTGATCCATCCTCATATCAAGTGGTGCATCTATATTATAACTAAATCCTCTTTCACCTTCATCTAATTGATGAGAGGACACACCAATATCAAAAAATATCCCATCTACACCTAACGGAGATATTTTATTTATTACTTCTCGCACATTCTCATAATTTGTATTTACATAAGTCACATTGTTTTCGTATTCTTTTAAATATATTTTAGCAGCATTGATTGCATTTATATCCTGGTCTAATGCAATTAAATGTCCACCAGGTATTATTTTTTCTAAAAAATGTTTACTATGACCTCCTCCTCCTAATGTACAGTCTACGAACTTTTCCCCTGGTTTTGGATCCATTAAATTAATTGATTCTTTTAAAAGAACTGGTATATGTTCAAAATTCATCTTTCAATCTCCCTCGTTTTATAACTCAATATCAAATTCAATCATTTTCTCAGCTAATTCTTCATATGAGTCTTCAGTATCATTTATATAATTATCCCAATTTTCCTTACTCCAGATTTCTATCCTACTCGAAATCCCTGCAATCACAACATTTTTCTTTAAGTCTGCATATGTCCGTAGATTTAAAGGCAACAGAACTCTTCCTTGCTTATCTAATAAACCCTCTACAGCACCTGAGAAAAAAAATCTGGCAAATGCACGTGCATCTTTCTTTGTAAAAGGTAAACTTCTTAATTTAGTTTCTAACTTACTCCATTCACTTTGAGGATAAACAAAAAGACATCCTTCTAAGCCTTTTGTGATAACAAAATCATCCCCCAAAGCTTCTCTGTACTTTGCTGGCATAATTAGGCGACCTTTATCATCTATAGTATGTTGAAATTCACCTATAAACATACCAGCTCACCACTTTCTACTCTGCATTCACCACTACTCACCACTACTTACCACTATCAACCACTTTATTCGTCTTGTTAGTTAAATTTTCCTGCTTTAACTGACTAAAAAAATATATGCAATTTATGACAATCTTCGCAATCAGAAAATTTATAGACATTTATTAAAATTATTCTGTAAAAGGCACAAAAAAAAACCCTTTCGGGTTAATTTCTTTTTTTCTTTATAAACCAAATAGCTATACTTAAAATAAACAAACCAGCTATTATATATTCAAAATCATAAATTAGAGAAGATAATTGCTTTGCCCCTGTACTAGCTAATGTTATAGCAATACCTGCAGTAACCATTCCAAGAGTAAGTGAAATTAAAGCATACCAAAATCTTATTCCTAATAAAAACGCAACCACTGCACCAGAATATATCCCTGTTCCTGGTAAAGGTACAGCAACAAAAAGCAATAAACCTATTGCACCATACTTTTCGACATTCCCACTTTTTTTCCTAGTTTTCATTAGAAACTTTTGATAGTAATTATTTATTTTCGGCACTTTATTTATTATATCACTTATAGGATTTAATAATAATAACAATGGTATTATAGGTAAGAAATTTCCAATACAGGCCAGAAGAAACGTCTTTATGGGTGATAATCCTATATAGATACCATATGGAATTGATACCCTTAGTTCCCCAAGTGGAACAGTTGATAAAAGTAAAACCTTCCATTCGTTTAAAGAAAACTCCACCGCATTACCTCCTGAATAATATATATAAATAATCTATATGCATTTACAATCATATTATTGTACCTATTTTTTCTCTGAAATTTGTCTACTTCTTTTTAATTCTCTAATACTCATTTCGGATTCAAAATAAAATATATCGGCCTTTTCAATAATACGATCAGTTATTCTAGCTCCATATTTAACTTGTAAATTTTTGATACTCAAATTACTATTTATAATCCAAGGTTTGTCTAGAATATTTCTGTCTTCTATTAACATTCTTATTTGAGTTTCAGCAAATGGAGTTAAACTTTCTGTTCCTAAATCATCTATAACTAATAAATCTACTTCTTTTAAATATTCTAATTGCTTGTTACACTCTAAACTACCTCCATCACGCTGATACTTATACTCCCTGATTATATCAAGTAAATCATCTATTCTTTTATATATAACCGTTTTTCTTTGATTCATAGCTAAATTTGCAATAGCTACAGAAAGGTGAGTTTTACCCCTACCTACGTCCCCTGTGAAAAACAAGTTATTTTGACCCTCTTTTGCAACTATTTTTCTCACGAAGTCTTTGCATCTTTCTATTTTTTTACTCATTGCTATCGGATCTTTATAATATGATAGTTTAAAATTATCAAAGGTTTGCACTTGCATATTACCTTTAATTCCGCTTTTAAAAAACAATTGATCAAAATGTTCTTGTTTATAACAATCACATAAAACTCCTGGTCTTACATAGCCCTTATCTTTACACGTAGAACAATTCCATTTTGGTTCATAAATATCAAGAGAAATTGAATTTGCTTTGAGTATTAGAGTCTTTTCTTCTAATAATTGATTCATTTGTTCATCTATAATCTTAGCCTTAGAATAGTTCTTTTCATAGAGTCCTACTTTAATCCTTTGCATACTTAACTTACTTATTTCTTCACTAATTTCTCTTAAACGGGGAAAGCAATTATGTAGCTCTCTTATTCTTAATTCACATTCATTAATCTTTTTTTAATCAAAGCTTCCCGGTCTAACAACATTTTACTCCTCCTCTATTCAACAAGATAATCTAAATCTCTGATTACATTTTGGTTTTCTTTAGGCTGATTTTCTTTAATATTTTTCTTTTCGTACTTTTTATTTTGTTTTTGTTGTTCTCTTTCTTTTTGACTTTCTATTAGTTTGTCCGTATTCATAATTCCTTCTTTATACCAATTTTCTAAAATAGAATCTATATATTTGAAGGAAGGGTCACTTGCATATATGGTTTGTTCGACAGCTCTTAAAACCATTTCATGTGAAAATTTCCATTCATTTGACCATTTTAAATAACATTCTTTTTCTACTTCAGTTGGATTGTTACGTTGACCTAAACGTTTTTTAATTTCAGATACCTTGTACGATGTATAGTTTAAATTTTCAATAAATCTCTTTAAACTTTCTTTATCTTCTACTTTTGCCCCAAAGACCATTTGTGCAAAAAATAAAAAAGCATAATTTTTGCGCAGATTTAATTGATAAAAAACAAATATTTCATAAACTAATTCATTTGACCAATTATATCTTTGCACTACTTTTTGTATATCCATTTTTTCCTTTGCTGATAAAAAACGAGCTAACTTTTTTTCTGTGTTTTTAATTAATTCTGAATAGCTTAAGTCCTTTCCCCTACTTTCAAGCTGAGGATCTTCTTGTTCAATAAAACTTGACTCAACTCCTAATTTACTACTAATTAAATCATACATAGGTGAAAAATCAACCTTATTAGCATCTGGATACCAATTAATTAAACCCTTATTTTTCAAAGAATTTACAGCTAAAATTGCATATGAATCCTCTTTTTTTACTTGATTACACCCACAATAAAGGATATAGGAAATTTTACCTATATCCTCAAAAGTCAATCCTAAGGGTTCCATTAGACCAATTAGGTTTTTGGGTATCCCGATGATACCATTTTCTAAAAACCAAGATGTAAAGTTTTGCTTACCCATTAAATCACTCTCCAAATGACATTAGTTATCTTTTGGTTCAATCATTTTAACATGTACATCTATTCCTAAAACATTTAAACCAGCTAAGTTTTCTACTATATTTATAACTTCTTGTTGAAATTTTTGAATTCCCGTAATGATATTACTTCCATAATAAACTTTAACTTCAGAATAAATCTTAACTCCTTCATCTGAGAAGGTTATTTTAGACTTTATAATACTCTCTATAAGCTCAATTTTCGAACTAGCAACTTTAAGAAATTCTTCAATTACATGTTCTGAAATAACTAGCTTTCCTAGCATACTAAACCTAGGTCTAATAATAGTTCTTTCAACTTCCTTTTTCTGTCCTTTACGCACAAAAAATGATTTAAAGGAATCCATAAAATAATTAGGAAAGTCTTTTTTAATTTCAATAGTTGGTACAGGTATTACATGTTTTCCATATTCGAATCTCATTTTTTTAGCTGTTTGTATATCTTTTGCCGATGATATATCTTCAATTTTTATAATTTCAGTAATATCTGGTAATTCTAATGCTGTAGCGATTTTTTTTACCATTCTATCAGAAGTACCTAAAATCAATATTCTATCCGGCTTTACTTCTGTTATCTTCTCCTTAACATCTAGAGCATGATTTTCATCTAAAAAAATTGCTCTCTTTACTGCTTGAACAATGGTTAACTCTCTTTTAGCTGAAATACCTGCAAGTTTTTTTCCATCTTTAATTAATAAACCATCATCAATAATGGTATCTATTTTTCTTTGATTTGCAAGATAATTAGCCTTGTGGCTTTTTCCAGTACCACTTGAACCTACTAGAGCAAAAATTTCCATAATTCCCCTCCAAAAGCACACCTATTACTAAACTCTATTTTACTATAAAACTACCGATTATATTATAAAAATTAAAAAAACTGAGGATTACTCCCCAGTTAAGCTTTCTTTAAAACATCTATAGGCTTGGATTTTTCTACTATACCACTACTAAATCTAACAATAGGATATAATATTACGATACCAATTGTATTTAATATTGTAGCGGGTACAACTACTGTGGTAAATAGTATACCGAAAGGGGCTGGTATTCCAACTAGAGCTAAGGCTGTTATTAAAAATACGCTACCACTAAATAAAGTTCCTATTGCACCAATTATTCCTATGCCAATTAAGTCAGGAATTCTACCAAAAAACAGTTTTACTAAAATATAGACTAAAAATGCTGTAGCTATCTTATCAATTAGATTGGGTAATTGACCACCTGGAAATTGAGTAGTCAACATACATAGTAATCCTGCTACCACTCCTGCTAACATGCTTAATTTAAAGTCTTTTTTCATGAAAATAATAATAAATAACATACTTAATAAAAGGTCAGGCTTCATCCCTGCACCATACCCTGGAATAATTAAATGCAAAATCATTCCAATACCTAATAATAGGCTCACTTGTACTATTTCCTTAATCTTCATCTCAATCTCTCCTCTACTCTTCTCTTCTTAATCTCATTTCTCATCTAATCTAACTTAACTATCTATGTAAATAATATATGATAAATAACTTACTTTTGCAATTATTATTTTTCTGGAGGTGTCCAGAATTCAACTGCTTGAGTTATGGTTGATTGAATGTCCCCAATCATTTGTCCAAAATAAAATTCAGCTTCTAAAAACTCCGCTACTTCATCATAATCTACTAACTTTTGGGACAAATTTTCTAAATCTTGAATTTTTTCTAACGGAACTGATTGACCCATCATTTGCATATTTTGTATTTCCATTTGTTTACTTCTTAAATCTGATAGAATTTGTTCGTTTTTCTCATTACCCTTTACTTTTACTACTGCTTCTTGATAACGTTTATACTCATCAGATTTTGTTAATCCAGTTGCTAACTTATTTGCTAAATCATAAACACTCATTTTATTCTCTCCTTTATTATATAATCATAACTAGCACTTTATTTATTCAATAATACTTTGTTATTTCCTTTAATCTTTTTAAATATTAACAAAGTTAACTTTTTTATTGGCGAATGTAGCTATTTTTTTATAACCGCATTTTTTTGCAAGATTAAGTGCTTTGTCTACATCCCTTCCCACATGTTCAGCCTGGTGAGCATCAGAAGATAAAGTTATCGGTATATTGTAATTAAAACATAGTTTTATTAATTCTTCACTAGGATATAATTCATTAACAGGTTTGTACCAACCATTTGTGTTTAATTCAATCACAACACCTGTTTTTTGAATAAGTTTAATAGCCTCTAAAAAAGTCTCACTTATATTTTTAGTAGGTTTAAAGCCAAATATTTTAATTAAATCTAAATGGCCAATTAGTGGAAAAAGACCAGTTTGTGCAGCTCCCACAATACGACTTAAATACTGTTTATAAACTTCATCAATATCCTTTTCTAAAAAACCCTGTTTTTGTTTATCTGAGTCAAACATCCATTCATCAATATAATGCACTGATCCAATAATATAATCAAAATCGAATTTATTTATTATTTTTGTGATTTCGAATATTTTATCCGGAAAGTAATCCACTTCTAATCCAACATTTATTTTAATCTCTGGGTATAGTTTTTGTAAATCTTCATAAAGATTTAAATTAAGAATATCAAAATATCTATCGTGATCAGCAAAACCAATTTCTTTTATATTCATTGTTTTAGCCTTTTCAAGATAAGGTATCAGATTGTCTAAATTATGTTTTCGGTCATCATGACCTATAGCATGCACATGTAAATCAACTAACATACATTTCACTTCCTTAATGTTTTTTATTTGTTTATTTACTTATTTTAAAGATTTAGTATAAACATTACAATAAGTTAATATGTGCAGAAATATAATAACTTATCTACAAAATTTTTTTATGATTAGATTTAAAGGTTCAATAATAAATTAAATAAAGGTATAATGTAAATTAATGAATATAGTATTTGTATCATTTTGCAAATAAAAATGTTATGAATAAAATTTTTAAGGGGGGCTATAGGTAGGTCTTTATGTAAGACTTTAAGAAATACTTATGATGCTTATTAACTTAAAAACTTTACAAAGCTTAGAAGTTGCAGGTATAATTAAAGATAGAACTTTAAGGATAAGTAATTTTTTTGTAGCTTGGAATATTTAGAATATTTTAAATTTTTGATTATACTTTTCCTTTACCAAAGTTATCTTAAACATTTTTGAGAGGTGATTATAATAATGGCAAATCTCAAGTTAGTTCCAGACAAAATCGGCTCTGTTATGGTAGTCGGTGGTGGTATTGCCGGAGTGCAATCTGCACTAGATCTTGCAAACAGTGGTTATTATGTATATCTAATTGAAAACTCCTCTGGTATAGGTGGAGTTATGTCTCAGTTAGATAAAACGTTTCCAACAAATGATTGCTCTATGTGTATCCTTTCGCCAAAACTTGTTGAATGTGGTAGACATCAAAATATTAAACTACTTACATTATCTCAAGTAGAAGAAATTACTGGTGATGCAGGAAACTTTACTGTTAAAGTTTCTCAAAAACCGCGTTATGTTGATATGGATAAATGTGTGGGCTGTGGCTCTTGTGCTGAAGCTTGTCCTACAAAAGTATTAGACTTTTATGATGAAGGTTTAAGAACTAAAAAAGCAATTTCTGTTAAGTATCAACAAACAGTTCCTTTAGTTTATAGTATTGATGATACAGCTTGTTTATATTTAACTAAAGGGAAACCAAATAATAAAAACATTTGTCGTATATGTGAAAAGGTTTGTAACAGTCACGCAATCAATTTTGATGATTTAGAAAAAGAATTAGAAATTAATGTTGGTTCTGTGATTTTAGCTCCTGGATTTGATGAGTTCGATCCTTCAAGCCTGCCACAATATGGATATGGTAAATTTAAAAACGTAATAACAACAATAGAATTTGAACGTATTATGAGTGCTTCTGGTCCTTATGAAGGTCATATCGTTCGTCCTTCTGATCGTAAAGAACCGAAAAAAGTTGCTTGGTTACAATGTATCGGATCTCGTGATGAAAAGTGTGGTAATGGATACTGCTCTTCAGTATGTTGTACCTATGCAATCAAGGAAGCAATTATTGCTAAAGAACACAATGGTCCTGAATTAGAAACTACTATCTTTTATATGGACGTTAGAACCTTCGGTAAAGATTTTGAACAATATTATCAGCGTTCTAAGAATGAGCATGGAGTTAGATATATAAACTCTAAAATTCACTCACTTGAAGAAGATCCTGAAACTCAAAATATTCGTATTAGATATGCTTCTGAAGATGGTCAAGTAAAATATGAAGAATTTGATATAGTTGTATTATCTGTTGGTTTAACACCAAGTAAATCAGCGGTAGAAATGGCTAAAAAACTTGATTTAAAATTAAACAAATATAATTTTATTGATACTGAAGTCTTTAATCCAGTTCAAACAAGTAAAGAAGGAATTTTTGCTTGTGGTGCTTTCCAAAGTCCACAGGATATCCCAGCCACAGTAGTACAAGCAAGTGCTGCAGCTGGAGCAGCTGCTAGTGCATTAACAGAAGCTAGAAATACTTTAGTAAGTGAAGTAGAATACCCACTAGAACAAGATGTTGTAGGTAAAGAACCTCGTGTAGGTGTGTTTGTATGTCATTGTGGTATTAATATAGGTGCAACTGTTGACGTTCCAAGTGTAAGTGAATATGTAAAAGACTTAAAGCATGTTGCTTATGCTGACCATTTACTTTACTCTTGTTCTCAAGATGCTCAGGAAAAAATTAAAGATTTAATAAAAGAACATGATTTAAATAGAGTTGTTGTTGCTTCTTGTACTCCAAGAACCCATGAAGCATTATTCCAGCAGACTTTAAAAGAAGCTGGACTTAATCCATATTTATTTGAAATGGCAAATATCAGAGAGCAGTGCTCTTGGGTTCATATGAATCAACCAGCAGAAGCTACAGCTAAGGCGAAAGATTTAGTACGTAAAGCTGTTGCAAGAGCTGCACTTAAAGACCCTCTACAAACTGCTACCCTTAGTGTTAATAAAGAAGGTTTAGTTGTAGGTGGTGGAGTTGCAGGTATGGTAAGTGCTCTTGAAATCGCTAATCAAGGCTATCAGGTTCACTTAATTGAAAAAGGTAATGAATTAGGTGGAGTTGCAAGAAACATTTACTTTAATGTAGAAAATAGTGATGTTCAATCTTATTTAGCTGATTTAATTAAAAAGGTAGAAAACAATCCTTTAATTAAAGTATATAAAAACTCAACTATAACTGATGTTAGTGGTTATGTAGGTAATTTCTTTACCACTATCCAAACTAAAAACGGCTTAAAAGAATTAAATCATGGTGTAGTTGTTCTTGCTATTGGTGGTAAGGAGTATGAACCAAAAGAATATCTATACGGAAATAATAATAAAGTAGTAACTTCTTTATCTCTTGAACAACAAATAATAGAAAATCCTGATCAATTTAAGGATATGAATACTGTAATGATGATTCAGTGTATAGGTTCAAGAAATGATGAAAATAAATATTGTAGCCGTGTTTGTTGTGCTAAATCTGTAAAAAATGCTCTTAAATTAAAAGAGATTAACCCAGACTTAAATGTATTTGTTCTCTATCGTGATATGCGCACCTATGGTTTTAAAGAGGATCAATATAGAGAAGCTCGTAAAAAAGGTGTTATGTTTGTACGTTTTGATCAAGAAGACGCTCCACGTGTAACTGAAGAAAACGGTCAATTACAAGTAACTGTTAAAGACCCTATTCTTTCTCAATATATTACATTTAGTCCAGATAGACTTGCTTTAGCTGCTGGAGTATTACCAGATAGTAATGCTAAACAGTTAGCTCAGTTCTACAAAGTACCTCTAAATGATGATGGTTTCTTCCTTGAAGCACATATGAAATTAAGACCGGTAGATTTTGCTACTGAAGGTGTATTTGTAACTGGTCTAGCTCATAGTCCGAAATTCATTGAAGAAACAATTGCACAATCACAAGCTGCAGCTAATAGAGCTTGTGTAGTACTTGCAAAAGATGAATTAACAAGTGAAGGTGCTATTTCTTATATAGATGCAAATTACTGTATTGGTTGTAAAATTTGTGTTGATTTATGTCCTTACAAAGCAATTAGCTTTAATGAGGAGTTTAAAATTGCAGAAGTTAATGATGTTTTATGTAAAGGCTGTGGAGTTTGTGCATCAGCGTGTCCATCAGGTGCTTGTAACATTAAAAACTTTAGAGATGATCAAATATTTACCGAAATATCTGCTATTTTTGCATAAAAGGAAATGTAACAAGGGGCAGTTTACCCTACCCCTGCCCCCTTTTCAAAAAATCTTGTTTATTCTAGGAGGGAAATAAATGGAAGCTTTGAACTCTTGTAAATTTTATCCTAAATTCCGTGATGAAATTATTGAAAAATTTGTAACTGATAAAAATAAATTTGATAGTTATACATGCTTAACTTGTGGTGCTTGTACAGGTGGCTGTCCTTATAGTGACTCAGAATTAGGAACATTAGACCCACGTAAATTTGTTCGTCAATGCTTAATGGGATTAAAAGATGAAGTTTTAAATGATAACTTTATCTGGAAATGTAATATGTGTGGTAGATGTACCATGGATTGCCCTATGGGTGTAGATGTAGCTGGTATAGTAAGAACTTTAAGAGGAAATTTTGGTCTTACTTCTCCAGGAAGTCTGCAAAAAATTGTTGATGATCAAATAAATACTGGTAACCAAATGGCTATTTCAGAAGAAGATTATTTAGAAACTTTAGAATGGATGGAAGAAGAATTACAAGAAGAAATGCCTGATGCTACTATTCCTATTGATAAGGAAGGCGCTGACTTTATCTTCTTATGGGGACCTAGAGAGATAAAATATTATACTGATGATATTATGAGTATTGCGAAAATTATTAATGCAGCTGGTGCTAGCTGGACTTGCAGCAGTAAAGTATTTGATGCTACAAATTATGCTCTCTTTAATGGCGATGATGAAGCTGGCAAAGAATTAGCTCAAAGGGTATCTGATGAATTAAAAAGATTAAAGGCTAAATATGTAGTTGTAACTGAATGTGGTCATGCTACAAGAGCATTTAAGTGGGGTCCTAAAGTATGGTTAAGCGAAGATGATTGCTTCCACACATACAACTTTATGGAAATGCAACATAAATGGCTTAAAGAAGGTAAAATTAAAGTTGATAAGTCCTTAAATAATGAGATCTTCACTTATCATGATCCTTGTAATACAGCTAGAAAAGAAGGAATTATAGACCTTCCACGTGAAATTATCTCAGAAATTATGGATCAAGATAACTTTATTGAAATGTGGCCAAATCGTGCATATAATTTATGCTGTGGTGGCGGCGGCGGATTACTTGCTTTAGGTAAAGACTATAAAGATATTCGTATGGAAAAAGGAAAGCTAAAAGCAGATCAAATTAAAAATACTGGCGCGAAAGTTTGCATCACCCCTTGCCATAATTGCTTTGACCAATTAGAAGAAATAGTTAAACACTTTGAAATAGATGTTGAAATCAAGCATATGCATCATATTGTTAGTAACTCTCTAATTCTTAATAAATAGTAAGGAGTTGATGTAAATGTCAAAAGAGAATTTTGAACCCGTAATAGTTGGTTTTCTTTGTAACTGGTGTAGTTATGCCGGAGCGGATCTTGCTGGTGTAAGTAGAATTCAATATCCTCCTAACCTTCGCCCTATTCGTGTAATGTGTTCTGGACGTGTAGAACCAAGCTTTGTTTTAAAGGCTTTCCAAGAAGGCGCTGACGGAGTTTTAATATCTGGATGTCATATAGGTGACTGTCACTATGTTGACGGTAATGTTAAAACATTAAGAAGAACACCTTTAACAATAAAATTACTTGAACAGTTAGGAATCGAAGAAGAAAGATTCATGCAAACTTGGGTTTCAGCTGCTGAAGGTGAAAAATTTGCTAATGTAATTGATGAAATGGTCACAAACATTAAAAAAGTTGGACCATACCAAAAGAAAACTGGTAATAATATAGATGCTTTAGCTGAAGAAGTGCTATCAATTACTGAAGCTGCTGCTACTGAAGAAGGACAATGCAAAGGAGGTCATAATCATGGCTAAATTAAAACTAGCAATTAACTGGGCTGCCGGCTGTGGTGGATGCGACGTTGCTATTTTAGACACTAATGAAAAACTCTTAGATATTGCTGAAGTAGCTGATATTGTATTCTGGCCTATCGCAATGGACTTTAAAGTGGAAGATTTAGAAAAGATGGAACCTGGTTCTATTGACTTATGCTTCTTTAATGGTGGTATTAGAAACTCTAAAGAGGAAGGCTTAGCTAGACTTCTAAGAGAAAAGTCAAAAGTAATGGTCGCTTTTGGAGCATGTGCATCGTGGGGCGGTATCCCTGCACTTGCTAATATGAATACTCGTGATGAAATTTTCCACACAGTATATCAAGACACGCATACTACAATAAATGAAAAAAATGTATATCCAAAACCTGTTTCATGTGTGCCAGAAGGAGAACTTCACATACCTGAATTATATCAACGCGTTTGGAGTTTAGATCAAGTTTTAGATGTTGATTATTTTGTACCTGGGTGCCCTCCTACCCCACAAACAATATGGAATGCAATAGAGATAATTCTTTCTGGTAAATTACCTCCTAAGGGAAGCGTTATTGGAGCAGGAAAGAAATCGCTTTGTGATACATGTAAACGTACAAAAACCAAAAAAACAATTAATAAATTTTATCGTCCTCATGAGATAATTACAGATCCTGAAATTTGCTTGTTAGAGCAAGGTGTAGTATGTTCAGGTCCTGTAACTAGAGAAGGTTGCGGACATTTATGTATCAATAATAATATGCCTTGCAGAGGATGCTATGGTCCATCAGAAAAAGTAAATGATCATGGCGCTAGCCTTTTAAATGCTGTAGCTAGTATCATGGATGCAAGTAACGAAGCTGCTGCTAGTAAATTATCTGGAGACTTTGATGATCCAGCTGGTACTGTATATAGATTTAGTTTAGCAAAATCACTTGTTTTCGATTATAACAAGGAGGCGAAAAAAAATGACTAAAAGAATAACTATAGATCCAATTACTCGTCTCGAAGGTCATGGTAAAATAGAAATCTTCTTAGATGATACGGGAAATGTTGAACATGCTTATTTGCAAATTCCAGAACTTAGAGGCTTTGAAAAGTTCTGTGAAGGACGTCCAGCTGAAGAAATGCCACGTATAACAGCTAGAATTTGTGGAGTTTGTCCAGAATCTCACCATTTAGCAAGTGTAAAGGCATTAGATATGGTATGGAATGTAGACCCTACCCCTGCTGCTAAAAAATTAAGAGAATTATTTTATTGTGCTCATATTGTTCATTCACATACTGCACACTTTTATGCCTTATCAGCACCTGACTTCGTTGTTGGACCAGGAGCAGATAAAGCAGAAAGAAATATTCTAGGATTAATTAATAAAGTTGGACTAGACACTGGTAAAGAAGTAATTAAAAACAGAGCTTATGCTCAAAAAATTCAAGCTATTATTGGTGGTAAGGCTACTCACCCTTCTTGCGCTTTACCAGGAGGTTTAAGTAAAGCTCTTTCTGAAGAAGAAAGAAAAGAAATCGAAGAAATGGCTCTTTCTTTAGTAAAACATGGCGAGTTTTCAGTACAAATATTTAATGACGTAGTATTACAAAACAAAGAATATGTAGACCTTATTTTAAGCGATACATTTAGCCTAAACCCTTATTCAATGGGTATGGTTGATGAAAACAACAAATTAAACTTCTATGATGGTAAAGTAAGAGTAATGGATCCAGAAGGAAATGAATATGCAAAGTTTGATGCTAAGGAATATAATGATTTCTTTGCTGAACATGTTGAAGAATGGACTTACTTAAAATTCCCTTACCTTAAGAAAATCGGTTGGAAAGGTCTCATCGATGGTAAAGATAGTAGTTTTGCTTGGGTTGGACCATTAGGAAGATTAAACGCTTGTGATGGTTTGGCTACTCCTAAAGCACAGGCAGCCTATGAACAAATGTTTAAAGTTCTCGGAAAGCCTGCTACATCTACTTTAGCTCATAACTGGGCACGTGTTATCGAGATTCTTTATGCAGCTGAGAGATTGTTAGAATTAGTTAGGGATCCTGAAATAACTAGTACGGATGTTAGAAATATCCCTACGGAAGTCCCAACTGAAGGTATTGGTATAGTTGAAGCTCCACGTGGTACATTAGTTCATCACTATGTAACTGATGAATTAGGGTTGATTAAAAAAGCAAACCTAGTAGTTGCTACAGCACACGGATATGGACCTATGAATATCTCTATTGATAAAGCAGCTAAAGGCTTAATCAAAAATGGTGAAGTAAATGAAGCTGCTAAAAACATGGTTGAAATGGCTTTCCGTGCTTATGATCCTTGTTTTGGATGTGCTACTCATACCTTGCCAGGTGGCCTACCATTAATAATTAATGTTTATGATCCACAAGGTGAAAAAGTAATGGAACTTAATTGGTAGAACATATTGTTAGTTACAAAGGATAATGTCTTAATGACATTATCCTTTAATTTTATGCATCCACATAAAAAAAAGGTTCTGTAGATTTAATTCTACAGAACCTTTTGATTTTAATATTCTGGTGGTAAATCCTTTAAGTCTTCCATTGTAAATACAGGTCCATCTACACATACATACTTAGATCCGATATTACAACGTCCACATTTACCTACACCGCACTTCATTCTCATCTCTAAGGTAGTTATGATGTCAGTGTCTTTAAAGCCCATTTTTTGTAGTCCTGGAAGTGTAAACTTAATCATAATAGGTGGACCACATATCAAGGTTACTTGAGGTGGTAAATTTAGTTCTTCTACATATGATGGTACGAAACCAACATGACCATCCCAATCATCTTGACCAACGTCTACAGTTACGTGGACGTCCATATTAGGAACATCCTTCCAATTCTTAAATATGTCTTCTTTAAAAACTAAATCATTTTTAGTTCTTGAACCATAGACAACTGTAATTTTACCATAATCTTCACGATTTCTAATACAATGCATAATCAAGCTACGTACTGGAGCAAGACCTATACCTCCACCGATGAATAAAAGGTCTTTTCCTTTAACATGATCAAGCGGAAAACCATTACCATAAGGTCCTCTAATACCACATTCTTGACCTTCTTCACATTCATGTAAAGCATTTGTTAAAGTACCTGTTCTTTTAATAGATATTTCAACGTGATTTTCACCTTGGTTAGTTATAGAGAACATTGCCTCTCCAACATTAGGTAATGATAACATTGATAACTGACCAGGTTTAGTAGTAAAAGGTTTTTTACCATCTATAGTACTTATATGAAACGTTCTAACATCAGGAGTTTCTTGCACAATTTTTATAAACTTAGCTCTAATTGGAACCAAACAATTTGTACTCATCTTATACCGCCTCCTTTGCTTTCTTAATAATGGAGGTAATATCTAAGTTAACAGGACATACTTCTACACAACGTCCACAACCTACACAAAGAAGCATGTCATATCTGTCTACAAAATAGTTTAACTTATGCATGAAACGGTTACGTACTCTTTCAGTTTTACCTGGTCTTGGTTGGTGAGGTGCAGCCATCATCGTATACTCACCAGACATACAAGAATCCCAACAACGAATTTTACAACCATCTTCACCTTTTGTTTCTTGGCTAATATCAAAGCAATGACATGTTGGACATACATAAGCACATGCATTACAATTTAAACATTTACGGCTTACATCTTCCCACATTGGATGTGAGAACATACCTTTAAGTTTTTCAGGTACTCCATCAATATCAGCTTTTAAATTGCATCCTTCAAATTTAGGAACAGTTGCCTTTTCTTCTGCTAATAATTTACTAGCCTTATTAAGAACCTCTTTACCTGCATCTGTTACTGCTTCAAAACCGAACTTATCACCTAAATCATAGCTCTGAATATCAGCTAAAACTGCTTTTTGAGGATCAATACCCATTGATTCACAGAAACATGCTTTTCCTGACTTGTTACAAGCTAAAGCGATAAAAATACTTCTGTCTTTTTTATCTTTATAAAAATCATCTGTAAATCCTTTTGTTAAAAATACTTGATCTAAACAATCAACGCTTTTCATATCACAAGATCTTGCACCAAAAACAATTTGTTTAGTAGCATCCTTGGGCATTTCAAAGATTTCAACAGTTTTATTGATTGCCTTAAATGTATACATTTTTTCTGTATTTGGAAATAATATATCTTTTGGAGGCATTATTACATTGTTGTCTAATTCTAAATTTACTTCTTTAGTGTAAGGTGTAAATTTAGTTGTGTTTTCAAATTTAGCAGGTACTAAAACTCTATAATCTTGTGATAATAAGCCTAAAAATTCTGCTAAGTTACTTTTATTAATAGTTTTCAAAACTTACACCCCCTACTTGAATTCTTCAGGATCATTTAATTTATCAAAATGACCTAATGGTAATGGACTTTCAACATTCACTCCAGCATCGAATTCACCAAATAAATCGCCGATATCTTGGGTTAATTTTCTATTAAGGCTCATGATTGGGATATTCATTGGACATACACGTTCACATTCTCCACACTCTACACATCTACCAGCTACATGGAAAGCACGTGTAAGAGCAAAGAATTTATTTTCATCTACATTATTAGCTTTGCCTATCCACCCTTGGGTAGCTGTTGTATCAAAAATACAACTAGTACAGTTACAAGCAGAACAAATATTACGACAAGCATAACAACGAATACAACTGCTATAGTTATCTTCCCAGAATTGATTCTTTTCTTCAGTATTCATTGCTTCAATACCTTTAACGTCTTTAAACTCACGAGCTTCAACAGTAGCAGCTACTTCGTTTAATTTTTGTTCTTCACCAATTAATTTATCATAAATTAACGGATTAGGATAACGACATTCTACACATTTTTGTGGCTTTTCATTAGTTTCAGAATCTTTTAAGCCAGTACAAGGTATACCTATTACATAAATCTTTTCTCTAGTTGCTTGTAGATCTTGTAATAATCTATTTACTCCTCTTGAGTCGCAACCTTTAACAAAGATTCCAATTTTATCATCGCTTTTTCTATAGTCTAATAAATATGAAGATAAGTTAGCATGGCAGTAATCATCCCATACAAGTCTTTCAACATCTTCAGGTTTATCAATAAAGGCTGGGCAAGAAATATTAGGGAAAGTTCCTTTTTCCCAGCCAATAATAACTTTTACATCGCCATTAGATAGTAGCTCTTTAGCCACTTCACGCATTTTTTTTGTCATATCATTCATTGGGCATCCCTCAACTTCCCATTAGGCCCCACCTTTTTTACGTCTCCAACAAATTCATTTATTAGCTCTTGGAATTCTGGAGCTTCTGAAGCTGAAATCCAACGAGCTTGGAAACGTTCAGGTGTTACACCAATATATTGTAATAGACGTTGCATTAACAAGAATCTTCTACGAGTAAAGTAGTTTCCTGTTGAGAAGTGACAGTCACCAGGGTGACAACCACATACTAATACACCATCAATTCCTTTTTGAAAAGCTCTGAAAACAAACTGAGGATTAACACGACCAGAACAAGGTACACGTAAAATACGAATGTTTGGTGGATACTGTAAGCGACTTAAACCTGCAAGGTCTGCTCCAGTATAAGTACACCAGTTACACGCAAAAACCAGTATTTTTGGTTCCCAGTTTTCAGGTACACTATTTATAGACATAGAGCATCCACCTCCGCTAGGATTTGTTCATTTGTAAAATGTTGAATATTTATAGCACTTGATCTACATGCTACTGTACAAGCTCCGCAACCTTGACATAAACCGTCATTTACGCTAGCTACTGTTCTTTCTAATGTTTTACCCATTACTCTTTCTTGGATAGTTTTTAAGTCTATTGCACTGTATGGACAAATAGGAGCACACATTCCACAACCAGAACATAACTTGTTATCAACAATAGATACAACTGGTTCAGTTTCCATTTCAGCTTTAGAAAGTAGTGCACAAATTTTAGCCGCTGCTGCACTAGCTTGAGCTACAGTATCAGGAATATCCTTTGGCCCTTGACAACATCCAGCTAAATAAACACCAGCTGTAGTTGTTTCAACAGGAGCTAACTTTGGATGAGCTTCTGTAAAGAAACCATCTTTATCAGTTGAAATACCAAGTTTTTGCGCCATTTCTTTTGCATCAACATGTGGAATCATAGCTGTAGATAAAACAACTAAATCTGCTTCAATTTTTACTTGCTCGCCAAGTAAAGTATCAGCACCGTATACAATTAACTGCTCCCCTTCTTTTGTTACCTTTGAAACTTTACCTCTAATATAGTTTGCACCATATTGTTCTCTAGTTCTATTATAGAACTCGTCATAAGCTTTACCAGCAGTACGCACATCCATATAGAATACATAAACATTTGAATTAGGCAATTTATCTCTTACTAAAGTAGCTTGTTTTGCTGTATACATACAACAAGCTCTTGAACAGTAAGTTTTACCTGGTTTCCCATCAGTTTCTCTTGACCCAGCACACTTAACGAATACTACATTCTTTGGCTCAGTCCAATCAGAAGGTCGAAGAACCTTTCCAGAAGTTGGTCCAGAAGCGTTAAAGATTCTTTCAAATTGTAACGCACTAATTACGTTTTTATATTTTCCAAATCCGTATTCACCAATTAAACTATAATCGAATAAATCAAAGCCAGTAGCAACTAAAATAGCACCATACTCTCTAGTAATTACTTCTTCTTTCAGTTCAAAATCTATAGCTTTAGTTGGACATACTTTTTGACAAATACCACAAACATTTTTAGTTAACTTTAAACATTTTTCGCTATCAATTACAGGTATATTTGGAATAGCTTGAGGAAAAGGTGTATAAATTGCTTTTCTATTCATTAAACCTAGATTAAATTCACTTACAACCTTGGAAGGACATTTTTCCATACAAGTACCGCAACCTGTACATAAATCCATATCTACATAACGAACCTTTTTCTTAATATCTACATTAAAATTACCCACAAAACCATCAACTTTTTCGATTTCAGCATGAGTTATTATATTAATATTTGGGTTACTTGAAGCCTCAACCATTTTTGGCGTAGAAATACATGCTGCACAGTCAAGTGTTGGGAATGTTTTATCAATTTGTGACATTCTGCCACCAATTGATGGTTCTCTTTCCACTAAATCAACTGTAATGCCTGCATTAGCTATATCGATAGCTGCTTGGATACCAGCTATACCAGCACCAACTATAAGAGCTCTTTTGGTAATTGGAATTGTAGATCTTGTTAAAGGTTCATTTTTAAGAACCTTAGCTGTTGCCATTTTCACTAAATCTATTGCTTTTTCAGTTGCTTTTTCCATGTTATTAGGGTGAACCCATGCACATTGCTCTCTGATATTAGCGATTTCAGTCATATACGCATTTTTTTCAGCTTTTTCCATACATTTTTGGAATGTTTTTTCATGCATTCTAGGTGAACAGCATGCAACTACAATTCTATCTAAACCTTGCTCTTTTACAGAGTTTTGGATTAAATCTTGACCTGGTTCAGAACACATATACTTATAATCAGTGGCAAAAGCTACTCCTGGGAGACTTTTGGCATTTTCTGCTACTTTTTCAACATCAACTGCGGATGAGATATTAGTACCACAATGACATACAAATACTCCGACCTTTCTCATCTATATCCCTCCTATCTTAAGACGCTTGAGAATTTTTTTTAGTTATTTCCATAGTGTTAACGAAGTGTTTATCAAGTCCTAACTCTTTAGGATTTAAACCAATCGCTAAACCAATTAATTGAGTAAAGTAAAGTACAGGTATATTATATTTCTTTCCTGTCTTAGCTTCAACTTGACTTTGTCTCATATCTAAATTACTCATACACATAGGACAAGCAGTTATTATACAATCAGCACCGGAGTTTTTAGCTCCGTCTAATATTTTTTCAACCATTGATAGTCCCATAGGTTGGTCACTTGTCGCATGCGATGCACCACAACACTCAGTTTTACATGACCATTCAATAGGTGTAGCCCCTGTTGCTGCTGTAATTTTATCTAATGCTGTCGGATCTTCTGGATTATCAATACTAATTTTTTCTGGACGAACCAATAAACATCCGTAATAACTTACTGCTTTTAAGTCTTTTAAAGGATTACTAACCATGGCCTTTACTTTATCTAATCCAAGATCATTATTTACAATATCAACTAATGATCTAACTGTATTTTTTGCTTCATAAGGGCGTTCAATAACTTCGCTAATAGTTTTAGCCATCTCTTTTGATTCTTTAGCAGCCACTTCACTTGTTTTGCATCTTGCATAGCAAGCTGCACATGAAATTGCTACATCAAGACCTTCCTTTTCGGCAATTGCTAAATTACGTGCTGGAAGAGCTAGGGCTAATAAATGATTAGTAAGATGAGCTGATGAAGCACCACAACAATTCCAATCTGGAATTTCCCATAAATCAATACCTAAAGCTTCACAAACTTTTTTAGTCGACATATCATATTCGATACCAGTAGCTTTTAATGAGCATCCTGGATAATAAGCATACTTCATTATTTCACACCTCCTCTTTTACGAGCATTTTCAAATATTTTTTTAACTTCATTCTTACCATTTATTGAGTGAGGCAGTGGAGAAATTTTTCCTTTTAAAAACATTGCTGGTCCAAATTGTGCATCTTTTAACGGATTCATAGTTTTTAAGTTATAACCTAAAATTAGTCCTACTTCATGCACTCTTCCATATCTCTCTACAGAGTTTAAAAAAACATCATGGAATATGTTCATGTTTTTATTAGTTATATAGCCTTTCTCTTTAGCCATGATCCTTAAGGTTTCCATAACATTGGCTATATCTACGTTTCTTGGACATCTAGTCGAACAGGTACTACATGAAGCACACACCCAAATAGTTTTAGATTTTAAAGCTTCCTCTAGAAGGCCTAGTTGAACTAATCTCATGATCTGATTAGGCGTTTTATCCATTGCAAAAGCTGCAGGACATCCAGCCGTGCATTTACCACACTGATAACAATCTGATGCTTGGACTCCACTATGTTTAGCAAGTAAAGAAATGTTTTCTTTTTTCTGTTCCAAGCCAGATGTTAATTGAATATTCGACATGATTTATTTCCTCCTTATATGGTTTTTACGGAGAACTACTTTCATTAATATCTTTAATAACTATTTGAGCTCATTCTCCAAAAACCTTCCTAGATTCAATTTTCTGAAAAAAGTATCTCTGAAGGTACATCACGAAAAAACAATAATGAACATCATTGTTTAATTTAATATAATTTATTTATTTTGTGAAAGGTTTCATTTGCTGTATTGTTATTATAACATTTTTATCTAATATTGAAAACTAAAAAATTAATTTATAGTTTACTGTTATCTTCATAATTTGATTTATCAACTAATATATATTATAAGGGGTTTTGTGTTTAATTGCACATGTATTTTCTGGGCAACTAAGTACAAATTAACATTTTATATTAATAAAAAAAGCAAGGGGTTAACCCCTTGCTTTATCTTTTACTTTAATTAGTTTTTTGGGAAATATTTAGCATCTAAGTGCTCGTATTTTGGTAAATAACGAGTTGGTAATGCTAATGCATCTTTTCTGAATGGAGGAGCTAAGATAGTTCCGTCTACAACGAATTCAAGTACAACTGGATGTCCTTCAGCTCTCCAAGCTAAACCTTGCTTGAATGCATCTGCTATATCTTCAGGTTTTTCAACTCTGATTCCTTTAGCACCAAAAGCTTCAGCAGCTGGAATGAAGCTGATTGGGTTAGGGATTTCTGTTCCAACAAAACGGTTGTTGTAGAAATCAATTTGGTTTTTCTTCTCTGCACACCAAGCCATATTTCTGAATACGCATGCGATTACAGGTAACTTGTATTGTACTGCAGTACTGATTTCATGTAAACTTTGTCCCCATGCACCGTCACCAACAATTGCAACAACTGGGCTATCTGGCTCAGCCATTTGAGCACCTAAACCTGCTTGGTAAGCAAATCCAGTGTTACCAAATGTTAATGCAGCGATGTGTTTCTTAGGCTTAGTAAATTTGAAGTAGCTGTTTGCAGTAGAAGCAACATTACCGATGTCAGTAGTAAGGATTGCATCTTCTGGCATTAATTTAGCAACTTCAAATAATACTCTTCTTGGGTTGATTGGGTTACCAGGCATCATAGCCATTTCTTCGATTTCCTTGAACCAATCATTTCTTCTTTCTTGAATCTTAGCTAAACGCTCAGCATTAGGCTTAACGTCACCTTTAGCTTTTAATAATTTAATTAATTCAGCAGTTGCTAATTTAGCATCTCCGATAATTGGAACAGTAACTGGATGTCTACGTCCAATTTGTTTTGGGTTAACTTCGATTTGAATGATTTTAGCATTTTCTGGGAAGTAGTTAATGTCGTATTGTGGTAAAGTACCAAATACTGATAATCTAGATCCAATAGCTAAAATTACGTCTGCATCTTGTAAAGAGTACATAGCAGATTTAGCACCCATATATCCGATAGGTCCTACCCATAACTCATCATCAGCTGGGTAAGTATCGTTATGTAAGTAACTCATTGCAACTGGAGCAGTTAACATATGAGCGATTTCTTTAACTTCAGCAAAAGCATCAGCGTCAACAACACCTCTACCAGAAATGATAACAGGGTTTTTAGCAGCAGCTAATATTTCAGTAGCTCTAGCTAATTCAGTAGCATCCCCAGCACCACGTACGTTCATAGCACGGTATTGGTCTGGACGAAGAATTTCTTCGTAAACTTCACCATAGAAGTAGTTACGAGGAATGTCAACATAAACTGGTCCACGTTCAGCATAAGCAATTCTAAATGCAGTTCTTAATACATCTCCAGCTCTGCTTGGATGTGGAACTTGTAATACTTGTTTAGTGATTGATCTAAAGATTGAAACTTGGTCACATTCTTGGAAACCATCCCAACCTACAGTTGGAGTACCAGCAGATGGTCCTAAAACTACCATTGGAGTGTGAGCTTGGTTAGCAGCTGCAACGCAAGTAACTAAGTTAGTTACACCAGGTCCGTTTTGTCCAATACATACACTTGCTTTACCTGTAATACGACAATAAGCATCTTGCATATGTCCTGCAGTTTGCTCATGACGAACTGCGATAAATTCTATTCCTGCAGTTGGCCATAAGTCTAACATATCCATAAATGCAGAACCTAGTATACCTGTAACATGAGTTACACCTTCATTAACAAGAACTTCAGTCATAGCCTCACTTGGAGTCATTTTAACTTTTGCCATTTGAGAAAAAACCCCCTTGTAAATTAATTATTTATTATAACCCTTAATTAATATTAAATATTGTTTAAAGGTTAATAGCGATGTAATATAGTCTGAATTTTTGAAACTTTCTAATAAATCACATGACATTTAGAATCAAATAATGTATTCATATTAAAATTCTCAATATCGTTAACCTTCTTATATGTAAAACAAATACTGCCATAACTTATATCATATGTATGTGATTAGGTACTACTTGTCTTTAAATTAATCATATAGTTTTTTACCGATTTAGTCAACCTCAAAATATAAACTTTTTTTCGTTATTTTTTGAGCTTTTTTGCAAAAAGGATTGATTTGTTATATATACTTATTTATTATACCGTATCTTTTGAAAATAAGCTACCAATAAATAAACCTCTACTATAGAGGTTTATTTATTGAGTTAGTGCTAGAATATTTTTATTTATATAGATGGACCAGCATTTACTATTTTTTCTGGTATATCTTCGAATTGTTCGAAATTATCTTTGAATTTTCTTGCAAGCTCTATAGCCTTCTTATTGTATTCTTCTTTGTCCTCCCAAGTATTGATAGGATTTAATATTTCAACGGGAACATTTGGACATTCTATGGGAATAAGTATGTTAAAAATAGGATCTAATTCATATTTGACGTCTTTTAAATCGCCTTTTAAAACTGCTGTGACCATATTACGAGTATATTTAAGATTCATTCTATTTCCGATTCCATAGGGTCCACCTGTCCAGCCGGTATTAATTAAGTAAACATTTACATTAAAATCATCTATTCTTTTACCTAACATATTTGCATATACTATTGGATTTATAGGTAAGAAAGGTTCACCAAATGCCGTTGAAAAAGTAGCTTGTGGCTCAGTTATACCTCTTTCTGTTCCTGCTAATTTACTAGTATATCCTGATAAAAAGTGGTACATTGCACTTTCTTTTGTTAATTTTGCTATTGGTGGCAATACTCCAAAAGCATCTGCTGTTAAAAAAATTATATTCTTAGGAGCATTACTTGTTCCTGGAATAAGTGCGTTGTCAATATAATTAATTGGGTAACCTGCTCTTGTATTTTCAGTTAATGAGTTGTCTTCAAAATTCGGTATTCTATCTTTATTATTTACTACCACATTTTCTAGTATTGTACCAAATTTAATTGCATTCCAAATTTCTGGTTCTTTTTCTTCCGATAAATTTATTGTTTTTGCATAACAACCACCTTCAAAGTTAAACACCCCTAATGGTGACCACCCATGTTCATCATCGCCTATAAGTCTTCGATTAGGATCTGCTGATAGTGTTGTTTTTCCTGTTCCTGATAATCCAAAAAACAAGGCAACGTCTTCATTATCTCCTACATTGGCTGAGCAATGCATTGGTAATACATCTTTTTTCGGTAATAAGTAATTCATTACTGAAAATACAGATTTTTTAATTTCACCACAATACATACTTCCTGCAATAAGTATCATTTTCTTTTCTAAACTTATTATTATAGCTGCTTCAGAATTAGTCCCATCAATTTCAGGATTACATTTAAACCCTGGTGCGCAAAGTATTGTAAATTCATTTTTATAAGTTTTTAATTCTTCGCTTGTAGGACGAATTAATAATTGTTTAATAAATAAATTCTGACAAGCATATTCATTTATAACTCTAAAAGAAGTTCGATATTTTGGATCTGCTCCAGCAAATCCATCAAAAACAAACAAATCCTTATTTTGTAAATAAGCTGTCATTCTATTATAAATATTAACAAACTTTTGAATGCTTATCGGCATATTTACCTTTCCCCAAGCTATTTCATTGTTTATACTAGGTTCGTCGACAATGAATCTATCTTTAGGTGAACGCCCTGTGTATTTTCCTGTTTCAATACATAGTGCACCTTTAGCTGTTAATATACCTTCTTTTCTCTGTACTGCTCTTTCTATTAACTCTGAAACAGATAAATTATGGTGTATTGTACCAGTATTTATGATCCCGGTTTCTTCTAACAATACAATCATTCCTCTCAAAGAAATCTTCCTCATTATGTATATTAAACTAACTTGGGTAAATATGCTAAAAAAACCTTAATTCCAAAGGAATTAAGGTTTTTGCTAGTCTACTATAGAATATCCTTTGTCTATAATTGCTGCCTTAATAGCATCAATTGTAATTAAATTTGGATTATGTTCTATAACTACTTGACCAGTATCTAAATTTACTTCAACGTTTTCAATACCGTTTAATTCTTGTTTAATATCTTCTACAGCCTTCTTACAATGCCCACAAGACATTCCCTCTACTTTTAAAGTTTCAGTATGCATATGATTATGCTCAGTACAACATTCACACATATAAAATCCTCCTAACATATCTCATTAAATAAAGATTACCCAAATATATATGATAGGTCAATCATTTCTTCATAAAAATAATTAATATCTTATAAGTACTTATTAAATGTAGCACATAAATTGTATAATTGTTATACTTTAATAAATACTACAATAAGGAGGTTTGTTATGAATATCTTGGGTTTAATTGGTTTAATTACGATGGGTACTATCGTTCTCTTTCAAACTGTAATTTTGGATAAAGCTCTAGATCCTATTTTAGAAGATAAAGTTGATTTTGATATGAGAGTTTAAGGTCTAAGTTTTTATCTTAGACCTTTTTGCATTTTTCCATGCAATTAAAAAATTCTTGTGTACACCTTTTTCCTGATAGAATTAAATTACTTTTGATTTCATCAGATATATTAAAAGAAAGACAACCAACCCCCACTGAATCAATATATACTGTCCTTCTTTTATCATCACTATGCAAATGTTCATTTGCTTGATTATCCATGATAGTTTGAATTAATTTATAAATAAAATCCGGAAGATTATTTATACATTTACTTTCTGGTTTATAACCTTCATTAAAAAGAGCTATCTCTTTTTCTGATTCTACACGAAAACCTAGTGTTTCAATATTATAAACATAAATATCGTATTTTTCCCCTTTATTATTTCTATTTAGATTATTGTAATTTCGATAATAATCTGGAATACGATAATATTTATCAATATATTTGATTCGATCAAAAAGCTTTATGGGATAGTTATTTAAGACGCCTCCATCTATATATATATCCCCATTCATTTTAGGTGCAATATATACTAAAGGAATCGACATCGAAATTCGAACAGCATCAGCTAATGCCATGTTAGGGGTATGCTCATAGGAAAAAACTTCACTATACCCAGTTGATAAATTTGTTCCAATAATATAGATATCTCTAAAATTGTATTTTCTTTTATTTATATATATTTCTTTAAAGCTTATTTTTTCATTTTTAGTTTTATATTTAATAATTTCACTGATCCAATTATAGAATACTTCTCCCCTATACCAACCAAATTTTTGGTAAAACATTTGCGCATTTGTCGCTATTGCAGATGATTTGTCTAAAAACAAAGTGAAATCTAGGTTATTAAGGATATTTTTTATTTCATTCACACTATAATTCAGTCCAAATAAAAGTGCTAAAATAGCACCTCCCGAAGTACCACCCACTCTTTTTATATTTTTTAGTATATTTTTTTCTTCTAATATATCTATAGCACCTGCATAAGCCAGACACTTAATACCTCCGCCTTCAAAAATTAAATTACGATATTTATACCTCATCTTTTCCCTCCTCTATAGAAAGGTCTCTTTATAGCTTATTCATGAGGTATAAGTAATGTTATAAAAAAAAGCCCAATACCGAAGTATTGAACCTTTTTTATAGTGCTATTAAAATAGCTCCTAATCCTGTATGAGCACCAATTGTTGGACCTAGTTCTGAAATTATTATTTCTTGAGGTTTTAATGATTCATTTAAAATTGCTTTTATTTCTAAAGCTTCAGATAAACATTTTGTGTGAGATATCCCTATTTTTATCTTAGTAAAATCTTTACCCGTTTCTTCGACTAATTTCACTAACTTTTTAAGTGCCTTTTTTCTACCTCTTACCTTTTCTAAAGTACCAATTGTTCCATCCGGCAAATTATATAAAATTGGCTTTATATCAAAAACTTGACCAATTGCTCCTTCCCAGCTAGAAAGACGCCCACCTTTTACAATATATTCCAATGTGTCAATAGTAAAGAAAGTGTTTAAATTATCACGATAAGTTATTACTTTCTCCACTATTTCCTCAAAACTTTTTCCCTCTTCTCGTAAATCACAAGCCTTTATAACGTTCATTCCTGTCCCTAGGCTTGCATTTAAAGAATCTATTATTTCAATTTTGGCATTAACCATACTTTTGGCTAAGACAGCACTTTCATAAGATCCACTTAAACCAGAAGATAAGGTAATACAAACTATTGGTCCTTTTTTACTTAATTTCTCAAAAACATCTACATAATACGCGGGAGCTGGTCTTGAAGTTTTAGGCATTTCTTTAGAAGACTCTAAGCTCTTATAAAATGTTTCATTGTTTATTTCAACTTGATCTAAAAAGGTTTCATTTTTAATTTGAATACTTAAAGGCACTACCTCTATACTATATTTATTTATTATTTCTTTTGGTAAATCAGCTGAACTATCTGTGACAATTTGCAATTGCACCTTTTCACCTCCAAAGTCATTCGATGTTTCATATTAAGAGATTTCTTTTAAATATATTTTTGATATCTTCTTATAACTAGTTTTATTTAGTTAACTCTTTTTTTCAATCTTAGAATATTTGGAAATAATGATAACCATAAAAATAAAAGTTATAAAATAAGCTATTAGTAATCCTAATATATAACTTAAAAGTCCACTTAATGTTACTAAATATGTAATTATTCTAAATGCATTTGAAAGAAAATCAAATATTGCAGTATTAACACCTAGATTTTTAAATTCCAGACGAATTGTTTTTCCAATTTTGCTTGTCTCAACTGGTATTGATACACTACTGATAAAAAAAAGAAAGCCAAATGACCACGCAAAGGCAGCGCTACCTATTTGATATGATTTCACTATTAAAGCCAATTCTAAACTACCTGCAAATATATAACTAAGTAAAAGCAAACTTCAATCCTCCTAAAGGTAAAGATATCTTAACCATTATTATTTCGCTATAAAAAGACTAAAACCTTTTAAAATCATAATAATTAGTCACAATATGATTTATAATATACTATAGTTTTATTTAATGCAATTATTGTATATTGATTGTAAAAATAAAGCTATTTTGATATACTAAACCATGAATTTCATAAAAAAGGAGGACATTTCCAATGAAGGTAACTAAAGAAATGAGTATAATTGAGATTGTGCAAAACCATCCAGAAACTGCTGAAATTTTCATGCAATTTGGTATGGGTTGTTTAGGTTGCTCAGCAGCACGTTTTGAAAACATTGAACAAGGAGCTGCTGCTCACGGCATAAATGTTGATGAATTAGTACAAGCGTTAAATAAAGCTTTAGGGGAATAGTCCTAAACTTCTAGGTCCACTTTAACCAGTGGACCTTTTTAATTTAAACTTTTAAGATTTATAAAATCTCATACTTTAGGAATACTACTTATTATGATACTTAATTAATTAGTACCATAAATTTATCTTCAGGAGGAAATATGAGCATTTATCCTTATATACCTAAAAGAGCGTTTATCGAACCTGATGCTTTAAAATATCCTTTAGGACAAAAAATATATAAACAATTATCTGATTTACATGTTCCTATAATAGAGACTTCTTCTCATAATAGGATAACTGGTATCCCAGGTAAAACTCCTACAGAAAAATACTATGAAGGAAAAAATACATTAGTTATTGGAATTAAACGTGGAAACACCTTTCAAACTTGCAAACCGTCTGCTCATTATCAGCTTCCTCTTACTACAAGTTGTCCAGGTAAATGTGAATATTGTTATTTAAATACTACCTTAGGTAAAAAACCATATTTAAGGGTTTATGTTAATGTTGATGAAATTTTAGACAGAACAAAACAATATATTATAGACAGATTGCCAGAGACCACAGTTTTTGAAGGGGCAGCAACATCTGACCCTCTACCAACTGAACCCTTTACAGGTTCTTTAGCTAAAACAATCAAATTCTTTAGTTTAGAAAAAAATGCCCGTTTTCGCTTTGTCACTAAATTTACAAATGTAGATTCTCTTTTAAATATTGATCATCAGGGCAATACTAGATTTAGATTTAGTTTAAATAGTAATCATGTTATTAATAGTTACGAACACAGTACCGCAAGTTTAAAAGAAAGAATTAAAGCTGCTCATAAGGTATCTTTAGCAGGTTATCCTTTAGGATTTATTATTGGACCAATAATGCAATATGAGGGATATCAAAATGAATACACGGAACTTTTTGAGCATTTAAGCGATACACTTAATCCTAATCTACATAATTCCCTAGCTTTTGAATTTATTACACATCGTTTTACCTCTAAAGCAAAAAATCAAATTTTAGAGGTTTTTCCAAGTTCTACTCTTCCTATGGATGAAGTTAATAGACAATATAAATATGGCCAGTTTGGTTATGGTAAATATATTTATCCAAAGGATAAAATGAAAGAGCTAAGAGTTTTTTTTGAAAATCTTATGGCTAAGTATTTTCCCCAAAGTGAATTCACATATTTTGTGTAAGAACAATATACCATTAAGTAAGGAACTAGATATTGTTTTACTAATTTATAACATCTAGTTCCCTACATAATTAGGTATTAACTTTAAAATCTTACATCTTAATTGCCTCTTGTAAATTAAATAAATATATATACTTTTCCACAACTGGTTCTTTATATATTTTTTCTATAGCTTTTGTATATAAATTAATTTGTCCTTCATACCGATTAACCAGTTCTGGTATATTGTCCCTTGTAACATAATCACTTTTATAGTCTAGTAAAATAAACCCTTTCTCTTCTTGCCATAAACAGTCAATAATACCTTGCACTAATATTTTCTCATTTTCTACGTCTTCATAATACATATTGGCAGGCAAGGTTAAACTAAATGGAAGCTCTCTTTTCACATTTTTTGATTGTTTCATTCTTAAACCTAATTTACTTTTAAAGAAATTAATGATTAAATCTAAATCTACTGCCCTACTTTGTTCATTAGTTAAAATTTCTTGATTTATTAAGAAATTAACTAAGTTATTTAAATAATCTTTCGTTATTTCTTGATTTAACTCAATATGCTGCATTACTAAATGGATAGCTGAACCTTTTTCTAAGGCTGTTAGTCCTTTTTCTTTTTGCATAAAATTAGGTCTGCGATTAAAATTAGTATAAATTTTAGTTTCTTCTTTTTTATCCTTTTTATTTTCGCTTACTGGTTTTTTAAACTTATCTTTTATTTCTGTAACTGAAAGTTTTGCTTCTTTACCAAGAGAACTTTGAAATAAATACTGCCAGTCCAATCTTTTAGAAACCTCTATAACTTTAGCTGATTCAACTTCAATAGGTTTGAGGTAATTTATTTTTTCTAATAAATCTTCATTAGTTTTTTTAATTTCATCCTTTTCAATCTCATTTTCACTTTGATATAAAGTCACTTCCCATTTTGAGTTGTCCTTTAAAATGGAATTGATTGATAATGCACTTAAATTTCTAATATTTTCGCCATCAGTATGCCTAGCTAAACACGGCCCTATCCAATCTAAATAATTTTTACTATTAACTAAATTATAAAAAGTTAACCTTACCTGTTCATTATCTATTAACTGACTCCATTCATCGGCTTTTTTATCAATATTACTTATAGAACCAACTAAAACAAGTTTTTCCCGTGCTCTGGTGAGAGCTACATAGAGAATTCTTAGTTCTTCTGCCAAGGTTTCTATTTTAAGCTTATTTTCAATCACAAGTTTTGCAATTGTAGGATATTTTATTCTTTTATCAATATCAATATACATGGGTCCTAGACCCATATCCTTATCTAAAATTATATCTTTATTTAAATCTGTAAGATTGAAATTCTTCCCAAGTCCTACTACAAAAACTAAAGGAAATTCTAGACCTTTACTTTTATGAATACTCATTATTCTTACTACATTTTCATTTTCACCTAAAGCCCTAGCTCTTTCCATATCTCCTTTGTTTTCTCTCAATCTTTCTATAAATCTTAAAAACATAAATAAACCCCTAAAACTTGTTTCTTCATATTGTCTAGCTCTTTCATGAAGAACTCTTAAGTTTGCCTGTCTTTGATTGCCACCTGGCATTCCCCCTACATACTCATAATAACCAGTATCTAGGAATAAATCCCACACTAAGTCTGCTAAATTACCATGCCTTGCTAGTGTTCTCCATTTATCTAAGTTTAGTAAAAAGTCATTTAGTTTTTGAGAAAGTTCATCTTGATTTTGGACAGCTGTTTGTTTAACCGCTTCAAAAAAATTCTTTTCTTTATTATTTAAGGCGATTATACTTAACTCTTCAGTATTTAAGCCTATTAATGGTGATCTTAATACACTAGCTAAAGGTATATCTTGGTATGGATTATCTATTATTTTTAATAAAGAAAGCATTACTTTAATTTCAGTTGCATCAAAATAACCACTTCCTAATTCTGCATATACAGGAATGTCTAAGGAACGAAATTCTTCTAGAAAAAATTCCGCATTCCCTCTAGGTGACCTAAACAAAATTACTATATCTCGATACGTTAAATTTCTATATTCACCTATATTTTTATCAAAAATCTTACTCTCTTTTTTTAGAAGTTCTTTTATTTTTCGTCCTACTAAGCTGGCTTCTCTTTGTAGATAGTTTTGTTCATCATCTGTTTTTTTATCTAAAATATGAACCTCTATAGCTCCTTTAATTGAACTTTCTTCCGCTATATCAGGATAACTTGCTCCTAAAATCAATTTTGCTTTATCATCATAATCAATCTTACCAAATTCAGTATTCATAATTTGGCTAAAAATAAAATTAACGCCATCAACAATTTCCTCACGACAGCGAAAATTTTTAGATAAATCTATCCTTATGTCCTGGGGAGATTTTTCATAATTTCGATATTTTTCTATAAAAAGTTCTGGATTAGCCAGTCTAAAACGATAAATACTTTGTTTAACATCGCCAACCATAAAACGATTGTTATTTTTTGAAACTAAGTGAAGTATAGTTTCTTGGACATCATTAATGTCTTGATACTCATCTACTAAAATTTCTTCATAATTTTCTTTTAACCTTAAGCAAACCTTAGAAGCATTTAGGTTTTGAAAGCTGGAGTCTTTTTCTAATAAAATCTGTAAACAAAAGTGCTCTAAATCCGTGAAATCTAGTACATTTCTTTTTTGTTTTTTATTCCAGTAAGCTGTTTTAAAATCTTTAACCAATTGGATTAAAACCTTCATCATGGGTTTAACTACAAGCAGGTCTGCCTCTAAGACTTCAGAATTGTGCATAAAATATTTATTTTCAATTTTACTAATTTTCTTTTTTACTTCATCGCGTAACCCTTGAACTAATTCTTTTAAATCTGGGTCAACATCGTCATTTTTCTTAATGCTTGGTAATCTTGCAAATTGTTGTTCCTCTAAAGAATTGTAGATAAGATCCCACGATTTATTACATGCTCCTATGAGATCTTCTATGCATGCTAAATCTTCGTTCAAAACCTTAGTATAAGCTAAAGGACCTTTAGAAGAATTAGCTAAGCTTAGTGCTTTTATTAATAAATTTTCACATTCTTTAAATTCTACCTTAACTAAAGGTAAAAGATAGCTAAACCAATCGAGATGGCTTAAATTTTCACTACTTTCATCTAACCACTTTTCTGGCCAAGGATTGCTGCCAGAAAATTCATATAAATTTAAGATCAACTCTTTAACGATACTATCGTCTTTTTCTCCTCCATATGCATCGATGAGTTTTAAAAACAGATCATCTTCCTTACTGTTGATATAATGTTCTTCTAAAACTTCTTCGACTGCATCGAACCTTAGCAATTCACCTTCAGTATCGTTTACAATTCTAAAGTTTGGATCGATATCTAACATGAAAAAGTTTTCTCTTACTATTTCTAAACAAAAGGAATGCAACGTTGTAATAGAAGCATTATTTAA
>NZ_FWWT01000024.1 GCF_900176035.1 Desulfonispora thiosulfatigenes DSM 11270
TGCTTGTATCAACAGGAGCTGAATCATCTTGGCGTTGTATATTAACAGCCTTACCTGATGAATTCATTTTAGCCCTTCTCCCACGTTTCTTATCTCTTAAGGCATCAGGACCAGCCGCTCTATAATCATTTACCCACCTAGCGATAAGAGCATTATTATTAATCCCTATCGAAAGAGCCAGTTCCTGATAAGATACCTCACTTGTTAAATAAGACTCTACCACACCAAGCTTAAATTCAAAAGAATAAGCTTCGTTCTTTCTTGAACGTTTTAATCCATCATCACCAAGTTCTTCGTAGTAATGTACCCAATTGAGAACTTGTCTTCTGTTTTTTACTCCATATTTTTCTGCTAAAAAAGTATAACCTCCTTCGCCACGTAAATATGCATCTACAACTTTCTTTTTAAACTCATAACTGTATGCAGCCATAAAAATACCGACCTCCAATTGTTAGATTTTTGGTCTAACTTTTGGGGGTCGGTACAGAATTAGCTAAGCTTAGTGCTTTTATTAATAAATTTTCACATTCTTTAAATTCTACCTTAACTAAAGGTAAAAGATAGCTAAACCAATCGAGATGGCTTAAATTTTCACTACTTTCATCTAACCACTTTTCTGGCCAAGGATTGCTGCCAGAAAATTCATATAAATTTAAGATCAACTCTTTAACGATACTATCGTCTTTTTCTCCTCCATATGCATCGATGAGTTTTAAAAACAGATCATCTTCCTTACTGTTGATATAATGTTCTTCTAAAACTTCTTCGACTGCATCGAACCTTAGCAATTCACCTTCAGTATCGTTTACAATTCTAAAGTTTGGATCGATATCTAACATGAAAAAGTTTTCTCTTACTATTTCTAAACAAAAGGAATGCAACGTTGTAATAGAAGCATTATTTAATAAACTTAATTGTTTATATAAATTAGTTGAACTAGGATTTGTTTTAATAGCCTTATTAAGAGCCATACCAATTTTCTCTTTCATTTCAGCAGCCGTTGCATTAGTAAAAGTAACCACTAGTAGCTTATCTACGTCAATAGGCTTTTTTTCATCACATAACTTTTGAATTATCCGTTCAACTAATACAGCAGTTTTTCCCGATCCCGCTGCAGCCGCTACTAATAAATTTTTTCCACTTAGTTCAATTGCTTGTTTTTGTTCATCTGTCCACTTCGTCATCAATCACACTTCCTTTAGTCTTTCCCAAATTTCTTCTTCCTTAATATCTTTTATCTCACGATATTTATTATCATTTAGCTCTGTATCAAATTGACACACTGTTTTAAAAGCACAATATGTACAAGCAGAAGCATTCTTAAATTGATATGGAGTTAAAGAAACATTTCCTGATAACATCTCTTGACCACTATTAATAATTAGTTTTCTTATATAATTTATGATTGACTTTATTTGCTCTTTTGTTACTACTTTAGATCTTTTGGTAAAAAGATCCTTAGAATCTTTACTTCCTATATCATTTTCTCCTTTTAATACCTTTTGCCCCTCTTTATTTATTTCAACTGGAATTAAAGGTGAAGCTCCTAAACTAGTTTCTTGATCTGTTAATTGAAATACTTCTATATCTGCAAGTGATAAACCATTCATCTTTAAACTTTTTAAAAGTTCTTCTTCAATTTCTTCCATACTTAATGGTTTGTTTGCCTTAATAATGGGATTACGTAAATAAAAATAAAAAACTCCTGCAGGCAAAACCTCTTTTTCTCCCATTACTTTTTCAAAATGACTTAGTACTACATCTAAGTAGGTAAGTAACTGCAATTTTAAACCGTAATAAACTTCTATTAAACTTAAACCAGCTTGTCCTGATTTATAATCAATTACCCTTAAAAAACATTTCTCGTCTGAAATAGAAGCATCAACACGGTCAATTTGCCCAACTACCTCCATAATAGAACCTTCTTCCAATGTGAATTTTAATCCTGGAAGTTCTGTATCATTAAAACCAAAATTCATTTCAACTCCTATTGGTCTAAAATTACCCCTTCGTGCATGCTCTTTTAAAACGGATACACTTCTTTGCAAAGTCTTTTGAAATTTTTGCGTCAGAAAACGATATCGAGCTGAGCTAAGTAAAATTTGATTTTGAAGCGTTGGAGTTATTTCATTAGCAATGTTATTAATAATGTCTTCACTTTGTTTTTTAGTAATATCTGCCCAATCTTGTCCTCTATTTTTTAGCTCTAAAGCAAATTTCTCCATTGCCTGGTGGAAAAACTGTCCTAAATCGGGGCTTTGAAATTTATATACTTCTCTTTCCCTTAAAGATAAACCATATGTTAAAAAATGTGAAAAAGGACAACTATGGTATTTTTCAATTCGAGAGACGCTTATGCGTAAAGGATTTTGATATAGTTTACTTATTATAGAAGCTGGAATTGGATTAGCTTCATTTTTATGATTAAAACCTTCTATTATTTTTTCTAATTTTTCTTGATAAGGATCTTTTAAAAACCAATTATATACAGCCCACCAAAGATTATTTACCTCTAAACCATCTTGTAAATCCCTAATTTTACTTCCAAAATAAGATAAAGTTTTATTTGGATGGCTAATAAACCTTAGATCATCATTTCCTGATGGATCTATACCTATTATTTCTTCTTTTATTTCTGGAAATAGTTCCTTGATTCGATTTATTACTAAAGAAGGGCGCAGGGCCTTTCCTTCACTATCTGCTAGTGGATAACTTAAAATTATTTTTCTACTTGCTCTTGTTAACGCAGTATATATGAGGAACTGTTCTTGATTTAATTTTTCTTTCCTACCGGGAGCTAGATTTATTCCCCTATCTTTAATTAAATCCCGTTCTCTATCATCAAATAATCCATCTTTACTTAATTTTGCAGGTAATACTCCGTCTAAGATCCCCATAATAAAGACAGCCTTTAAATTAGGATTTCGTGATCTTTCTAATGACCCTATCACTACTTGATCTAAGCCAGGTGGGATTAAAGCTAACTTTAAATTTTCAAACCCCGAAAAGATAATTTTATTAAAACTATCTAAACTTAATTTTTCTGCTCCTAATGTTTCCACTAATTGATCTAAAATGTCAATTACTCCATCCCATATTTGTAGATGTTCCCGCGCTTTTTCTATATTTTCCATTTTTCTAGCAGTTTCTACCCAATTATCAAGTTTTTGTGGGATATTAAGATTAATTAGTAAATTAAAAATAGCTTCTGCATTATCTTTTACAGACTTTGATGACTGTATCTCTTCTCTAAAAATCAATAATTCAGTAATAGCACCCTTAGGGTACTGATCAAAGTTTTCTTTTCTAATTCCTTGAGCTAAACATTTATTTTCTAATATATCTACTTCTCGACGTGTAATATTAACTAAATCTGTCTTTAAATATCTAAAAAGATCTTCATAGTTAAAACCATTTTCCACTACATTTAAAGCTGAAAGTATAAGTTCTATAACAGGATGATGCATCATTGTTCTTTTGCGATCAATGAAAAACGGTATTTCATATAATTTAAAAATCGTCTCAATTAATAGATCATAATTATCAAAGTTTCTTAAGTATACTCCTATATCTTTATAACGATAATTGCTATCTCGGCATAATGAACGAATTTGTCTGGCAATTTCTTCGACCTCTGACTGGTAATTATGTGCAACTACTATTTTAATGTCTTCTTTAATTTCTTCATTAAAAGACCTTTGTGCATAATCAAAGTAATTCTTTTCTAAATACATTAAAGCTTTTGAATCTTTGAAGCGATAAATATCCTTTTGATCAAGTAAAATAGGTTGATCAGTTTTTATATTATTACTATTAATAATTTCGTTTATTTTTGCATAAGTCTTATAAGCACCTTCAAAAACGTCCTTAGTATTTTCCACCATATTTAGTGGATTTAAAGTAACAGTTAAATTTACGCGATATGCTGTTTTCATTAAAGCTTCAATTACATTTAACTCTTGGGGTGTAAAACCGGTAAAACCATCTATCCAAATTTCTGAATTTTGAATATAGGTAGATAAATGTACTCTCTCTGCTAATAAGTTTAAATAATCATCCGGGTCTACATATTTTCCTGTTAAATATTCCTCTAAGTCCTTATATATATAGAATAAATCACTTAATTTTGAAGATAACAAAGATTTTTCCTCTGCAAAAGAGTCTAGCAAGGTTTGTATATCGTCTAATTTCACTTGATATAATTTTAATTCTGATATTGAGCTTGCAATATTATCTACAAAACCCGGTTTATTACTAGCTGTTTTAAACACCTTTAAACTACTTTTTCTAGCTTCTAAAAATTTTCTTATCATCATTTTTTTACCTAAATCATCAATATGACTACGTGTAGCACCACCAACTTCTTGGAGAATTCGAAAGGTTAATCTAGTAAAGTTAAGCACCTCAGCTCTCATGATACCTTCTAAACCTTTTGCTGAGGCTAATTCTAGTTCGTTTTGAAAAGTAGCTTGTTCAGGAACTAATAAAATTAAGTTTCTACCTTCATTACTTTGCTTTAACTCATTTTTTATACTTTCTAAACACTGATGTGATTTACCGCTTCCTGCTCTACCAACTATAAAACGAAATGACATTATATCGCCTCCGAGTTTATGTTTCTAACTTTAATTAATTATTCTCCATAAATAAAGTTGTACCTTTATATTGAAGTTTGTCCTGAGTTAGTGAATTCTTCCTATAAAATTTTAAAAAAGGAATGATTATTATTAATAAATTAAATGTTTATAACACCTGGCAAGAAGTTAACTCTACAATAGTTATAAATACTGTTACTATTGTAATCGATGTTTTTAGAGCTTCAAATTCAATAATTACTGCATTATCCAATGGTGCATCTACCATAATACCAGTAAGTGAGATTGATGTGGCGTTTGAAATTAAAAAAAACAATCCTAAATTCCTCTTAGGCGGAGAGAGAAAGTCTTTGAAAATTGAGGGTTTTAATTTTGGAAATTCACCTTTAGAATATACAAAAGACAAAATACAAGATAAAACTATTATCTTTACTACTGCTAATGGTAGCAGAGCTCTCAACAAGGTACATTTAGCTGATAAAATTTTTGTAGCTTCATTTGCAAATGCTAAATATATAGCAGAGAAAGTAATTAATTATAATAAAAATATCTCTATTGTTTGTGCCGGTACTTTAGGTAATACTTCTCTTGAAGATAGCTTAGCTGCTGGAAAAATTATAGATGAAATATTAAAGAATACGAATTATGAACTAAACGACTTTGCTTACCTATGTTTAGGCTCTTATCGAAATAACAAAAATGATCTTTTCAATCTTGTTTCTAATAGTGCTAATGGTAAAAGGTTATATGAGCTAAATAAAATTGAAGATATTAAGTATTGTATCCAAGAAGACACTATTTCTTTAATCCCTTTATATGAAAATAAAAAAATATCGCTCCTGTAGGAGCGATATTTATAAAAAAACTGCTTTACTCAACATTTTTATGTTGATCTATGTAGTCTTTTCATTCCTTTAGATGACAAATAAAATTCAAGTGTATCTCCCCTTAGCCCGGTTCGTAGGGCTTCTAATGATAATACCTCACTAGTTGGGATATTACCTATATTTACATTTGAACCTATTCTTGTGATAAATTCTGTTTGTTGCTCTTTAAGTGGTGCTTCCCAGATAATATCGTCTAAATTATCAACATTACTCATTAATTCTTCTAAATCGTTAATTACTATATTACCTTCATTATCGTATAAGCTTACACCTTTACCATTTTCTCTTCCTTCTACAATAACTTTATAAGCACCCCATTCTAAATCCTTCCTAACCTGGCTAAATAAACCATAAATAGACATTTGTTGGTTGACATCCTTTTTACCTACTTCTGTTATAACTTTTAAGTCCCGATCTAGAGCCATTTGAATTATGCCTTTGCGTTCTTCAGGTTTTAAAGTTATTGTACCATCAGATACTTCAACATATTCAAAGCCTAATTTTTTACTTCTATCAAGAAATGATTTTATCTTACCTTGATAAAAAGCAACCTCTAAAAATGTTCCTCCTGGATAGACTGCCACATCAAACTTATGAGCTAAATCAATTTTTTTCTCTAAAACCTTCTTAGAATAAAAAGCTGCTGTTCCAAATCCAAGTTTAAGGAAGTCTATATATTCACTAGAAACCTCTAACAGATCCTTTGTATCTTTTAAACCTAATCCTTTATCAATTACCATTGTTAATCCTTTATTACGGGGTTTGTTCGCTCTATTGCCTAAAGGAAGTGAGATGATATCGCTCCAGGCCCCTTTTTCAAACAAAATAAACACCTCTCCTTCATTAATCTCAATTTAGAATATGAATCTTAACCAGGAAAAGTGCGTAATATAATTATTTGTTAACATTTTATTGTTGTAACAATTTAATTCATCTTATAATTATCTTCTTTATAGAGTTCTTGTGCAAAAGATTCCTTTGCTTTTTGATATTTATTATAATAGCTTTGTGATAACTCCAAACTTCCATAATATCGCCAACCTCTTGCTCCTACAAATTCTAAAGGATACATGCCCATAAAACCTAATACATCTTTTAAAGGATATCCTAAAAACAAACCTACTTCATGGGGAAATTCTTCTTTTTGTAATCTTGACCTTAATATTTCTAAATTATCAACTAAACTATTTTGTAAATTATATCCCATGTTATAAAGAAAGTTTTGATTACATTTTTTCATAAAAACTTCTTCTAAAACAGTTTTATGGTAAAAGAAAACTTGCATTCTAGGTTCACGTTTCAGTTCTTTTATTTCCATTAAGTTTATTTCTGGGTAGTTTACTAAAGCATTTTTACAATTTTCAAATCCTTGACCAATTTTAACATTAATCAACTCAGCTGGTTTTACACCCATGATAGTTGCACCAATTAATTTAAAAATAATATTTGTCTCATTAGTAGGCAGATTAAACACCTCGCAAAAAATATTTATACTTATATTTTTTACGAGGTGTCATAAGTTTATGCTAACTATTTATGGTAAGGGTTATTTAATGTTTAAAATATCCTTAATTATAGAAGGTATTTCTTCTTTTTTACATACCTTCTTATGCAAAATAGGCTTTTTATCCAAATCTTTTAAACCAAAGTGAAGGTTTAACCCACTAATTTTACTTAATTGATCTAAGGACTCATATTCACTTTGATTTATTCTAGTTTTATTCGTTAATGCTTCTAGCACAGCTTCATTAAATTTAAAAGGACTAGCTGTAGAGTCTATTATAGTCTTACTCTTATCCTTTGTTTCCTTTATATAATTATCATATACTTTTAAAGCAACTGCGGTATGAGTATCTAATGTATATTTATAATTTTCAAAAGTTTCTTTTATTACATTCTTAGTTTGTTCTTCATTTGTAAAATTACCATACATGATTTGCTGTATTTTTCTTTTTGTGTCTTCATCAACTTCAAAGTATCCTTGATTATTAAGGTCATTCATCCAATTATTGATTTTATCACCATCGTGATCTGTAATTTCATATAAAAATCTTTCTAAATTACTAGAAACTAAAATATCCATTGAAGGACTATTGGTCTTTTTAAATTCTCGACGTTTATCATATTTTCCTGTTTGGAAAAAATCAGTTAATACTTTGTTTTCATTTGAAGCACAAATAAACTTATTAACCGGTAAACCCATTTTATGTGCATACCAGCCTGCAAGTATGTTACCAAAGTTTCCAGTTGGAACTACAAAATTAACTTTCTCCCCTTCTTTGATATCCCCTTTTTTAAGAAGCTCACTATAAGAGGCAAAATAATATATAATTTGTGGTAATAATCTTCCCCAATTTATAGAATTTGCTGAAGAAAGCTCGATTCCATTTTCTAATAACATCTGTTTAAACTCTTCATTACTAAATATTTCTTTTACAGTAGTTTGACAATCATCAAAATTACCATGAACACCTACAACATAGGTATTTTCACCCTCAGTTGTGTTCATCTGTAATTCTTGTATTTTACTAACTCCTTTATAAGGATAAAACGTTATAATTCTAATTCCTGGTACATCCTTAAATCCTTCTAAAGCTGCTTTACCGGTATCACCAGAAGTTGCAACCAAAATAACAACTTCATTTTCTACGCCAGTTTTCTTGATAGCTAATGATAAGAAATGTGGCAATATTTGTAGAGCCATATCCTTAAATGCAGCTGTTGGTCCATGCCATAACTCCATAATATAAGTATGATCATTTAACTTAACTAATGGAGTAAAACTAACATCATCAAAGTTTGTAGTATTATAAGCTTTAGAAACACATTCTTTAATCTCTGATTGTGTATAATCATGTAAATACAAGGAAAATATTTCCTGGGCAATGTCGTTATATGATTTATCTTTAAAATTTTTAATTTTTTCTGCAGATAAAACTGGAATATTCTCAGGAACAAATAATCCTCCTGTCGGTACCATACCTAGTTTAATTGCCTCTGCTGCTGTAACCTTGTTATAATTACTTCTTGTACTAATATACATAAATCGCTAGCCCCTTTACATATAATAACAGAATAAACAAAGTATTCTGCATAAATAACGATAATCCTGCCGGAAAATAAGATGCTCTTATTTTAATTAAATACTATATTAAGTAGCATTTTGTTGATTTATAAACTTAGAAGTGTATTCAATTATTTCTCTTCTTCTAACTATTCCAATAAATATGTCCTGATCATCGACCACAGGTATAAAGTTTTGGGTAATAGCAAGTTCAATCAAATCCTCCATACGTGCATTAATTCGCACTGGTCTGTTGCGCATCTTCCAAGGAATGTCATTTATCATAATTTTATTTGTATTTTCAAACATTAATCCAGGCGTATTTTTCATTTTCCATAACAAATCACCTTCCGTTAACGTCCCTATATATCTTCCATTTTTATCAAGTATTGGTATGGCTGAATATTTGTGATATTCCATTTTTTCTAAGGCTTGACGCAACGTAGAATTTTTATCTAAAAAGGTGACTTCTTGCTTTGGAATCAAAAAAAATGAGATATTCATAGGTTTCTCCTTTCTAACATTGCACAGTACATTAATTGGCTATTTACACGTTTAATTATTATATTTTATAATTTTCTATAGTTATTAATTATTATATCATGTTCATTGCTTATAAGTCTTTTAAATAAATTTTTCCTTAAAATTGATTAGAATTATATATACTTTGGAAACAATTTGAATGATATAATATTTTTTGGAGGTATCAAACATGAAACGTAAATATGTGATTATATTTATATTATTAATTTTAACTTTCTGTGGTTGCAGTCATAATACATCTGCAGGTCTAAGTTCTAAACCTATCATAGCTGTTTCCATTGTTCCTGAGGAAACTTTCTTGAAAAATATTGCTGGGGATTTAGTAGAAATAGTTACTCTGATTCCTCCTGGTAATAGTCCTGCTAATTATGCTCCTACCCCCCAAGAACTTGAGAAACTTAGTCGAGCAAAGATATATTATACCATAGGAGTACCAACTGAAACAGCAAACATTCTACCTAAAGTAAAAGAGCTTAATAATAAAATGAAAATAGTTGATCTACCTAAGATAGTTTCAGAAATTTATCCCGACCGTGAATTTTCACCTGGTCACCGTGATCCTCACATTTGGCTTTCACCAAAAAGGGTAAAGATTATAGTTTCAGCTATGACAAAAGAGCTTATAGCTATTGATCCAAATAATAAAGATATCTATGAACAAAATGCAGAAAAATATTTACATGAATTAGACATCTTAAATCAAGACATACAAAGTTCTTTAGAAAATACAAAGTCTAAATCATTTATAATTTATCATCCTTCTCTTGGTTATTTTGCAGATGATTATAATCTTAAAATGATAAGTATTGAAAATGAGGGTAAAACTGCAACAAGCAAAGATTTAAAAAATATTATCGATTTAGCTAAAGAAAAAAATGTAAAAGTGATTTTTCATCAAAAGGAAATTGATAGTAAAAAGGTTCAAACTCTCGTAAAAGAAATAGGTGGAGCTACAATGGAAATTCAACCCTTATCAGCAAATTACATCGAAAATTTAAAATCCATGGCTAATACATTAGAAAATGCACTTAATTAGGTGATTAAAATGATTTATATAAAAAACTTAAATGTTCAGTATGGCTCAATCACTGCTTTATCAGATATTAATTTAAAAGTTAGTAAAAATGATTTTCTAGGAATTATAGGTCCTAATGGCGGGGGAAAAAGTACTTTGCTAAAAACTATTTTAAGTCTTATTCCTCCTTCTTCTGGAACAATTAGAATCTTAGGGCAAAATCCTAAAAGGGCAAGAAAGTATCTTGGTTTTGTACCTCAATTTTCAAAATTTAAAATCGACTTTCCTATAAATGTAAATGATGTTGTTTCTATTGGTTGTTTAGCTAAACCTATAAATATCTTTCATAGGTATACATCTGAAGATAAAGAAAAAATATCTTCTATTTTAGAAAAATTAGATCTAAAACATTTAAAAGAACGTCAAATAGGTGAATTATCTGGGGGACAACTACAAAAGGTACTTATTGCAAGAGCTTTAGCAAGTGATCCAGAAATTTTGCTCCTTGATGAACCTACCGCTAGTCTTGATTCTAGGGCAAGGAATGATATCTATAGTCTTTTAAAAGAATTAAACCATAATATGACCATTATTATGGTTACCCATGATATGAGCATTTTAACTTCCCATGTTAAAAGCATTGCGTGTTTAAATCAAACCTTACATTATCATGGCGAAGTTAACTTAACTGATGAAATAATGCAAAAAACCTTTGGTTGTCCTGTGGATTTATTCACCAAAAGAATTTCTAAAATATAAGGAGAATACTTAATGCTAGAAGCTTTAATTCATTATAATTTTTTACAACATGCTTTTTTAGGAGCAATACTTGCAAGCATTGCATGTGGGATTATTGGCACGATTATCATAGAAAAAAAACTTGTGATGATGACTGGTGGTATTGCTCATGCCTCTTTTGGTGGCATCGGTCTTGGTTATCTCTTGAATTTTACTCCTATTTTAGGAGCTTTAATTTTTTCCTTAATTGCTTCTCTTGGAATTTCCGTAATTGAATCTAAAATTAAAACTAATACGGATATCCTAATTGGAATGTTTTGGTCACTTGGTATGGCTTTAGGAATCATTTTTATTTCTTTTACCCCAGGCTATCCACCTGATATGACCTCGTATCTATTTGGTGATATCTTAACGATTTCTGGACTTGATTTAATTTTAATTGGTGTTTTAGATTTAATAATAATTTTTATATTAATTTCTCTGTTTGATTATTTAAAAGCATTTTTATTTGATGAAGAATTTCTTAAAGTTTTAGGTATAAATACAAAACTAATTAATTATCTAATTTATATTCTTATTGCTTTTACAGTTGTTATCCTCATTAGATTAGTAGGTATAATTTTAATACTGGCTTTACTTACTACCCCTCCTGCTATTGCAAAGCAATTTACCTATGACTTTAAAAAGACCATCCTCTTGTCTATTGGTTTTGGAATTTCTTTTTGTTTACTTGGACTTTGGATTTCCTATGAATTAAATATAGCCTCAGGGGCAGCAATAATTATTATAGCTGTTTTATCCTATTTAATAATTACTTTTTCCAAAAGCACCTTTCTTTCTATAACTGGGAAAAGTATTAATCACAAAAAAAGTCTTTAAATATTATTTAAAGACTTTTTTCTTTAGCATTGAATTCTTCCATTAGTTTATTTAAGTTATTAATTTTGGTATTACATAATAAATCCCCATATTTAGTCATTTGTGTTCCCCCAGTATTTGAGCTCCACTATTGTCGAGAAATGTTAATCATTAGAAAAGTGCTTCGTGCTTATGCAGTTTTTGAACTTAATTCACTTAAAGTTTCCTTAATTGATTTTAAACTACTATTATGTACTCTTATGTTTTGTAAGTTTTTCTTTTTACAGATTTTCATTGCTTGGCTAATCATATTATGTGAAACAATATCAGTTAACATAATTACACAATCAGGACACCCTATACACCTATCTAACCTTGGCATGTCATAGGTAAAAACCTTTAGCTTACAGCCATATTCTTTGGCAGCGATTTTATATTCTTTTCTCATTCTTTCATGTCCTCCAATTAATACAATACTCATTTAAATACCTCCAATTAAAAATGATTATTTTTTTGCTTGTCTAAATTAATATCATACAATTATTATTTTCTTGTTTACTGATGATCATTACCAGTTGTTAGGGTTAAATAAGAGGAAAATTTTAAATTTCCCTCTTATTTAACTTTATTTTTCAACTCAAAAGAACAACCTCCTGGACAACAAACACAGCTACTACATCCACTGCAAGTTCCTTGTTTAGTACTTTTTTTAATTTTTCTAAAAAGATAAGTACTTGAAGCTATAATAACAGTTATTAAAATAATCTGTTCCATCTCAATCTCCTAACCTAAACCTAAAAGGTTTCCACCTTGATATACTATAAAAGAAACTACCCAAGCTAACAACATAGTATATACAATAGCAAATGCAGGCCATTTCCATGAATTTGTTTCTCTTTTAATAGCACCTAAAACCGCTATACATGGCACATAAATTAAAGTCATCAACATAAAAGAATATGCACCTAGAGCTGTCCAGTTTTGACCAATTGCAGAAATTAGACCTGCTCCTTCTCCTGTCCCATAAAGAGTACCAAGAGTTACTACTACAACTTCTTTTGCTAATAAACCGAATATTAAAGATGATGCTGCTTCCCATGTTCCAAAACCTAAAGGAGCATAAACTGGAGCAAAAATATTACCGATTATCCCCATGTAACTTTCACTACTTGCATATTCTACTCCAGCTGGAAAACTAGCTAAAGCCCAAATTAAAACTACGCAACCAAAGATAATGGTACCTGCTTTTTTTATAAAAGCGCTTCCTCTGTCCCACATATGAATAAATGTGCTTTTTAATGTAGGAAATCGATATGGTGGTAACTCCATTACAAATGGAGTAGTTTCTCCTGGGAAAAGAAAAGTTTTAAATAATTTAGCCATAACAATTGCTAATACGATACCAACAAAATAAATAGAAAACATAACTAATCCTTGATTTTTTGTAAAGAACGCACTTACAAATAAAGCATATACTGGTAGCCTTGCTCCACATGACATTAAAGGTGCTACTAATATTGTAGTTAATCTATCATTTTTACTTTCTAACGTTCTAGTTGCCAGTATAGCTGGAACGCTACAGCCAAATCCCATTAATAAAGGTATAAAAGCTTTACCTGGTAGTCCTAAAGCTCTCATAAAACGATCCATTATGTAAGCAGCCCTGGCCATATAGCCACTGTCTTCTAAGAAAGAAATAGCAAAAAACAACAAGAATATATTAGGCAAGAATACTAAAATTGAACCTAAACCGCCAATTAAACCTTCAGCTATAAAAGAAGAAAGTAAAGAGTTAGAAATACCTGCACTTGCTACTTCACCTAACCAAGCAAAGAGGTCTTCAATATAACCAATTAAAGGATCACCTAACGTAAAAGTAAATTCAAATATCGCCCACATGGCTGCTAAGAAGATTGGAATTCCTAAGAACCTATTCAAAACTACGCTATCAACTTTATCGGAAAAACTAATACTATTTTCAATATTTTTACTTGTCTTAACACATTTTTTTACTACGCCTTCGATAAATCCATATCTTTTTTCAATTATTACTGTTTCAGCATCATCACCAAATATTTTTTCTAAATCAATGATACTTTGATCATACCTAGCTAATATTTCTTCTGTTCCCGAGGTGCTTTTGAATTTAGTTATTAATTCCTCATCATTTTCTAAAAGCTTTACTGCAAGCCATCTAGCAGAATATATATTAGTTAACTCTGGGTTTTCTTCAATTAAATTTGTCAATTTTTCTATTTCTTGTTCAATTTCAGCTCCATAATTAATTTTAATGCTTTTTTTTCTTTTACCGATTTCTTTTTTAGCATTTGAAATTAATTCTTTTAGACCTTTATTTTTTATCGCGACAGTAGGGATTACTGGAATACCCAGTAGATCACTTAGTAATGAATGATTAATATCAATTCCATTAGTTTTAGCTTCATCAGCCATATTTAATGCTAATACTAGATTAGCATCCATTTCCATTAATTGAACTGCTAGATATAAATTTCGTTTTAAATTAGAAGCATCTATAACATCAATTACTACATCTGGCTTTTCACCAATTATATAATTTCTAGCTACTAATTCATCTTCCGAATATGCCCCTAAGCTATATGTACCTGGCAAATCTATGATATTAACACTTTTATCTTCTAATAATATTCCCTCTTTTTTCTCAACCGTAACCCCTGGCCAATTCCCTACATGGGCTTTTGAACCGGTCAAACTATTAAAAATAGTAGTTTTTCCGGCATTAGGGTTTCCTATTAAAGCAAAAGTATTTTTTAGATTTTGATTTAAGTTATAAACAACTGCCATTTATTATCCCCCTATTATTAGGCATACCTAACATTTTAAACAAAAAATTTAAGCTGATTCTTCTATTAATATTTTTTGTGCCATACCTCTGCCAATTGCAATTCTACAATCCATGACTGCTACGATCAGTGGTCCAGCACCATCATTCTTAACATTCTTTACCTTTATGCCCTGGGCAAATCCCATTTCACTTAATTTTCTACTTAGTCCTGTTCCACCTTGTATACTAAGCACAATAGCTTCTTTTCCTACATCTAAAAATCCCAGTGGCATTGACTTAGCCATTTAAACCACCTCCACCAAAATTGCATTAGCTTCATTTTTACGCAAACTTAAATTATAATCCTTAATACATATTTCCATTGGATCACCCATAGGTGCTATACGTTTAACTAAAATTAAATCACCAGTAGTTATCCCCATTTCTAAAATACGACGACGTAAACTACCTTGTGCTTCAACTTTAACTATTTTGCCTTTTCCTCCTGGCTTTAAATCACTTAAACAACTTGTAGTCAACAATACTTTCACCTCCTTACAATCGAACTCTGTATCTAAAAATCCTTTTTCTTTTAAGAAATCTAGTAAAGCCACAATAGATTCAGTGCTAATTGCATGTTCCATTAAACACGCATCGTTATCAGCAATGTTTTCTTCTACTTTTAAAACATTCACCAAAAAATTTTTAAGAATAATGTGTTTGTATTTAACCTTTTTAGCTTCTCTTCTACCTTTTTCAGTTAGAGAAACCGGTCCATATTTTTCTGTATGTACTAAGCCTAATGCATGCATGTTGTTGATAGCTTGAGTTACACTAGCTTTAGCTATTTCTAACCTTTTTGCAATATCAGTTACTCTGACACTATTATTATCAGCAGAAAGTTGTAAAATAACTTCTAAATAATCTTGAACTGAATGTGTCAAAGCTGCAGACATATTAAACACTCCTTAAAAGTTAGTTTAACCTAATTTTTAACGCAATAGATAATGATTATCATTTGCATTTATTGTACTGAATATTTTTTACCTCGTCAAGTATTATTTTAAAAATAAATAAAACCTTACCTAGTTATACTACTCTTTACTAAAAACAGGTTTTTTCCGGTAAGGTTTTACTTATTTATGTTAAATACTTTCTTCTAAAATTTCCAATAATTCTTCCCACCTTGCCATTAAAACAGGCAGATTTTCTTCAGCCTCTTTATAATCATTAACTAATTCTTTGCTCTTTTCTTCATTTTGATAGCTTTCAGGATCTGCTAGTTTTTCACCTAAAGCTTTAATTTCTGCTTCTACTTCAGTAATTTTTTCTTCGATTATTTTTATTTCTTCTTTAATTTTAGACTTATTAATTTTTGGCTTTTGATCTTTTACTATTTTCTTAGTTATTATTTCTTTATTAAGCTCTTGTTTTTGTGCCTGCTCACTTAACTGAAGTTTTTTTTCTTTAAAATAAGAATAACTACCTAAGTATTCTTTTAAACTACCTTTTTCAAGTTCAAAAGTTTTATTAGTTACTTTATCCAAAAAATAACGATCATGTGAAATTACTAAAAGTGAACCTGGAAAATCCACTAATATATTTTCAATTATTTCTTTAGAAGGTATATCCAAATGATTAGTAGGTTCATCCATAATTAATAAATTAGGTGATTGTAAGATGATTTTTAAAAGTGCTAATCTTCCTTTTTCTCCCCCACTTAAATCTCTTACCAATTTAAAAACATCGTCACCCTGAAAAAGAATTGTAGCTAATTTATTTCTTGCCTCTTTTTCTCCCATATTAAATGCATCACAAAGTTCCTGTATGACTTGTTTCTCTTCATGAAGATCTTTATGTTCTTGGTCAAAATACCCTATGGAAACTCTACTACCATAGTCAATAGAACCTTTTAAAGGATTAAGTTTACCCATTATAATTTTTAAAATTGTGGTTTTTCCTGTTCCATTTGCCCCTATTAAAGCAACCTTATCACCTTTTCTCATTTCAAAACTAATATCATCAAATAGAGATTTTTCAGCAAATCCCATTTCAATTTCATTAACCTTTAAGACAATTTCACCTGTACTTCCTATGTCCTTAAAATTCAAATTTATACTTTGCTCATTTTGTATTCCTTCAATTCTTTCTAGTCTCTCTAAGTGTTTTTGTCGCCCTCTTGCTTGTTTGGATTTTATCCCCGCTTTATATTTTCTAATATATTCTTCTGTTTGCGCTATTTTTTGTTGTTGCTTTTCAAAAGCCTTATTTTGGGCTAAATCTTGTTCTTCTTTTAAAATCAAATACCGAGAATAATTACCAGGAAAAGAACGTATTTTCTGATTACTTAGTTCATAAACCTTAGTTACAATAGCATCTAAAAAATAACGGTCATGCGAAATTAATAGTACTGCACCACTATAGTTTTTTAAAAATCCTTCTAACCATTCTAAAGCTTCTATATCCAAATGATTTGTTGGCTCATCTAATAAAAGTAAATCTGGCTCTCTTACTAAAAGTCGTGCTAAGCTTACCCTTGTCTTTTCTCCACCACTAAATTTATTTATATCACGCGTATAATCATTATCAGTAAAGCCTAGTCCTTTAATTATCCGGCGAGCCGTTGCTTCGCAACTATACCCACCCATTTCTTCATACTTTTGTGATAAATCGCTATAGTTTTGCATAATCTTATCAAGATTTACACCATCTTGTCCCATTTTCTTTTCTAGTTTTCTTAGCTCGTCTCTTAGGGCAAAAATATCACTATACATTTCCATCACACTATCCATCAAACTAATATTCTCTTCATAGTCAGGTATTTGTTCTAAATAACCTACCTTGTATTTATTACTGATCATTACTTCGCCATTATCAAAACTTTCACTACCTGTTAGACATTTAAAAAGTGTAGTTTTTCCTGCACCATTATGACCAACTAAACCTACTTTTTCGCCTTCTTTTACGACAAAATCTATGTTTTCAAATATTTTATCTACTCCATAACTTTTACTTAAACCTTTTCCTTGCATTAAAATCAAAACCATCACCTCGTCTAGTCACTAACCTTAAGCTTATCAAAGATTTCATATAAAAAAAACCCCAATAAAAAATAAAACCAACTTAAAGTTTGTTGGTTTCATTTTAAATAACTTTTAGTGTCTTAAAAAACAAACTAGCTGCTCCCATAACTCCAGCATTATCACCAAGTTTACTTACTGTTATTGTAAAATTTCGCATTGAAGGATAAGTACATTCTTTTACTCTATTTTCCAAACCCTCTAAAATAATCTCTTTTGAATGCATGACCCCTCCTGCTAAAATCACTTTTTCACCATTAAAGATATTTATTAAATTACTTATCCCAATAGCTAAGTATTCTTTGGTTTCGTCAATAGTTTTAATAGCTAATATATCATTATTACGATATGCTTCAAAAATCATTTTTGAAGTTAAATTTCCTTTGTTAAATGATCTATTTATATCTTGTTTTTCACTGTATCTTCGTTCAATAGCTGTAGCTGAAACTAAGGTTTCAAAACAACCTCGACTACCACAACTACAAGGGTAACCAAAAGGTTCAATAATCATATGACCTGCCTCAACAGCTGCTTTATCTTTTCCTTGTAAAAGCTTGTTATCAATAATAACTGCTGACCCCAGACCTGTACCTAAGGTTAAATAAATGATGTTATTAGAATTTTTTCCTACCCCATAAAAATAATCACCTAAACAAGCAGCGTTAGCATCATTAATTAATTTAACCTTTAATCCCACAGAATTTTCTATTTCACTAGAAATGTTTATATTGTCCCACTTTAGATTAGGACAATATAGACACAATCCTTTTTCATCATTAACAGCTCCTGGAAGAGCTAAGCCGACACCTTTTATTTTTAATTCTTCATTATCTTGATAAGAGTTTATTAATCCTATTATCTTTTTTATTATACTAATATATCCTTGTTCCTTTTGTGTTTTAATACTTTTAGCTAACTGTATTTTCCCATCTTCATCTAAAAGCCCAGCTTTAATATTTGTTCCACCTACATCAATTCCAATCGAATATTCTCTTATTTTAATCACCTTCTCGTTCAAATGTTTTAATAAATTCCTCAGCATTAAAATTGTTCAGATCATATCCTCCTACTTTATTTAAATAAGCTGCGCATCTTGCACAATAAAGATTACCTTCATCATCTATATGAGTTATTCTAAAGTCCCGATGTGTTACTAAGCATTTATTACATCTTAAAATATCATAAATTTCCATATTAGTCTCCTTACTTTAGTTTATGTGTTTTTTTAGAAAAAATAAGCCTAAATAATAAAACCCCTAAGGTTAAACTAAACCAAAGAGGTGTATCTTGTTAATTAATTATTTTAAAGATTATATTAAAAGTAGTCCCTTTTTCACTAGTATCAATATGTATAGTGGCATCATGCGCTTTAGCAATACTGTAGCAAGTGGCAAGACCTAACCCAGTACCATTTTTTTTAGTGGTAAAAAAAGGAGTTCCTAATTTATTAAGTATCTCTTCAGGAATACCAATTCCATCATCCTTGATAAATAACTGCACTCCTTTAGGAGATTGGTTTGTTTTAATACTAACAATTCCTCCATCAGGTAAAGCCTCCAGACCATTTCGTACAAGATTTAAAATAAGCTGGCGCATTTCTTTTTGATCTAGAAGTAAATCAGGAATTTCTTTTAAATCAGTTTCAATATATTTATCTTGCCTAATAGCATCTGCTTTTATTAAAGGTTCTAATGCTCTAATCACCTGATTAAGATTACCCTTTTCTCGCTTTCGAATATTGTTTTTAGCAATAGATAAAAATTCCGTTATAATATCATTTGCTCTATCAAGTTCGTCAATCATGAGTTTAAAATAATCTTTATATTCATTTACAACTGCTTTCTTACCCATAATTTGGAGGAACCCTCTTATAGTTGTCAAAGGATTTCTGACTTCGTGTCCTAAACCCGCTGCTATTTGTCCTACTAAATTTAATTGTTCCATTCTGATCATTTCATTTTCTACTCTTTTCCGTTCAGTTATATCTCGTCCTACATAATAATGTAAACCTTCAGAGGCTATATAAATACCCCTCCATTCTATCCATTTATAGGTACCATCCTTACAATAAAAACGATTTACTATATTATAATTATATTCTAAATCAGTTGTAGCCATTTGTAATTTTTGCATAGTAACATCTAAATCCTGTTCATGTAAAACTTGTCTAACATTTTTATTAATAACGTCTTCTTTTTTATACCCTAATACCTTCTCTACAGTATTATTTACTTGTTTCAAATAACCTTCCCTATCTATAGCGCAAAATATATCTGGCGAAAGATTAACGAAACGTTCAAAATCAATTAACAACCTTTTATTTTTAGTAACTTCTAATTCAATTTGCCTATTGGCATTAAAGACTTCTTTAGTACAGCTTTTTAAAATTTCATCTAATAATTTACGCCTACTTTTTAAATCATTTTCTAACTCTTCCTGCTTAGTAATATTATTTAAAAAACAATAATATAAAGATTGATCTTCTGCAATCTTTAGTATATTACTATTTACCTCTACTGTTACCCTATTTCCATTTTTATGAAAAAGTTCTTTTTTATATTTAACAGTCTTTTGATTAGTATCCAGATCTTTTAATTTCTTTAAATCTTGTAAATACCACTCTGGAGGAGTTAAATGAACATCCCATCTTAGCCCCTCTAATTCTTTTTTAGAATATCCTAGCATCTCACAAAAGTTATCTGTACAATAAACAATCTTACCACTAGGATAACCCATGATTACAGGTTGAGGCTGGTTCTCGATAAAGTCTATTAACATTCTAGGTAAGATTTCATATATATTATTAAAAGTATTATTACTGTGATGATTTAGTTGGTTTAAAGTAGTACCAAATATGTGATTTTCAAAAATATTTTCTTGTTTCATTATTACCTCCAAATAGATAAATAAATAATAATAATTATCTATTATGCGAATATACCAAATATATTCATTTATTTGCTAAATTCCTCTTTTAAATTCTATTTATATTTAGTTACTTTCTACATTAGACAAAAATATACCTTCTACTTAATTTGTATCTTAGTGTCGAATGCTGATTAGAATAACTAATGCTTTTCTTTATTATCTTAATTATTCACTTAAATCTTTTTTCTGTTTTTTCCGACCGATTAAGGCTGAAATAATAATACTTATTTCATAAAGAACTATCATCGGTATTGCTAAAAATAATTGTGCTAAAACATCAGGTCCTGGTGAAAGAACTGCAGCTAAAACAAACATAATTAATATAACGTATTTTCTTTTTTCGCGCAAAAACTTTGCTGATATAAGTCCTAATTTAGTTAAAAAGAATGTTATTAAGGGAATTTCAAAGATAATTCCAAATGGAAGCAAAAATGAAATAACAAAAGAAACATATTTGCTTACAGAAATCATGGGACTTAACCCTTCACTAAAATTAATTATTAATATTTTAAGGCTTAAATCTAAGACAAGCTTATATCCAAATACAATCCCACTAATAAATAAAATAATTCCTAAAAAGAAAACCGGTACAAATACCTTTTTTTCATGACTATATAATGCTGGAAAAATAAAACGAAGCATTTGCCATATGATTACAGGAGATGAAATAATGACTCCTCCAAAAATGGACATCTTAATTTTTGTAAACAGTCCTTCTGTTACCCCTAAAAATACTAAATCTTGCCCTAATTTATTTAATGGCCCCACTACAATCTCAATAACCTGATCTAAAAAAAGGCTATAGCAAATAATAGTACCAACAAAAATAGCTGCAAAAGAAATTAACAGTACTTTTCGTAAATCTTCTAAATGGTGAACTAAATTTTCATCTTTTTTAGTCATAATAATCTCATCCCATACTATATTTTTATTCGTAAAAATTATAACCTTTTTTTATACCTGCTACAATCTTATTTCTTGTCTTTCTTTTCAATAATTATCGTTGCTTAATCATTACTAAACTTAGAAAAAACTTGATTAATTTGTTTTATTCATGTTATTTGCTAACTCTAATAGTTTATCTTTATAATTTAATTTAGGCTCTTCTAATACCCTTTGGAATAGATTTTCGATAATCTGTCCCATTTCTTTACTAGGTTTTATCCCAATTTGCTTTAAATCATTGCCCGTAATATTCAAATCTTTAATCGTTAAAGGTTCCTTTTTAGTTAAGATTTTATGTACCCTTTCTTTTACTTGTAAAATCTTACTAAAGTCATAGGGAGGTTTAGTTCCTTTAACATCAGCAATCTGGAGTGTAAATAAATCATTAATATTATCTACTCCTACTCTAGTAATGAGTCTTTTAATTCCTTTATCACTGATCTTATCAAACCAGGACATGTGTTCTTTGACTAAAATACTTACTGTATTAATGGTTTTATTATCAAATTTTAATCTGTTTAAGAAGTTTTTAGCTAGTTTTTCACTTTCATGTTGATGTCCATAGAAGTGACCTATCTTATTTTTATCTAGGCTAAAAGTATGTGGCTTTCCTATATCATGTAATAATGCTGCTAGACGAATTACTAATTTGTTAGGAGTATTTTCAAGAACAGCTAAAGTATGATTAAAAACATCTTTATCATGATGAGGATTATGCTGCATAAAATCAAGACTTGGGATTAATTCTGGTGCAATAAACTCTAATAATTTAGAATCAGCTAATAGCTTTAACCCTTTACTCGGGTAATCAGAGATTAGTATTTTGCAAAATTCGTCTCTGATACGTTCCTGGCTAATATTATTTAGTAAATTAGCATTTTTTTTAATTGCCTTTAGTGTCAAATCTTCTATACTAAAGTTTAATTGACAGGCAAAACGGATTGCTCTTAGCATCCGCAGAGCATCTTCTTGATATCTCCTATCAGCATCACCCACTGCTTTGATAACCTTTTCGCTTAAATCTTTATATCCATTAAAGAAATCAATTAAACCTTCGTGGCTATTATAGGCAAGGGAATTAATAGTAAAGTCTCTTCTACTTAAATCCTCCCTTAGTGAATTAGTAAAAAAAACTTGATCTGGTTTTCTATTATTAAGATAATCTCCATCAATTCGATATGTAGTTACTTCATAGCTCTTACTATCTATAATTATACTTACTGTTCCATGTTTTAAGCCAGTAGGTATTACCTTATACTCATTAAATAATTCTATTACTTCTAAAGGATCAGCATTAGTACACATATCCCAGTCCATAGGAATCTTCTTAAGTAGACTATCTCGTACACAACCCCCTACAACATAGGCCTCATATCCATTAGATTGTAATTTGTTTAAAATTAAATTAGCACTATTATCTATTTCTATCATAACATCACCCATAAATTCCGACTTATATATTTTCTTGAAAAAGATCGTTTAACTAATTACTTTAATTTTAAGCTTTATTTACTTTAATTTCAACTTAGCCAAATATAATCTTATCTTAATAACATTGCATGATATCAAAAAATTTACTATTATAAATTTATTATATATAGAAAGGAAGTAAAATATGAAAATTGCAACTATCTCAGATATTCATGGCAATCTACCTGCTCTTATAAATGCCTATGATAATATAAAAAAGGAAGGTATAGACACTATTATTTGTCTTGGTGACTTGGTAGGATATGGTCCTTTTCCTAATGAGGTTATAGAATTTATTAAAGATAAAAATATTCTGACCATTAAGGGTAATTATGATGCTTCGGTTGTGGATAATAAATTTAGCTATATAAGAGATACCGAAATAAATAAATTTTCTCTTCCCTGGGCTGTTAATGAATTAAGTGCGGAACATAGAAATTATCTATTACATCTGCCTAAAGAAATAAATCTTAAATTTAATGATAAGTCTATTACCTTTGTGCATGGAAGTCCACGTAAAATAAATGAATATTTACATTTAGACTCAAAAGAAGCAGAAGAAGTGATGAAAGATTTTAGTGGGGATCTTTTAGTGTGTGCTCATACCCATCTTCCTTATATAAAAAAATATCAAAACAAAATCTTATTTAATCAAGGTAGTATCGGCAAACCTAAGTTTGGCAAACCAAATTCTAGTTACGGTGTCATCGAAATACTAAATGATCAAGCTGAAATATTAATTGAGATTAAAGAAATTAGCTATGACTTCCACAAAACTATCGAGGTCATGAAAGCAAAGAACTTTCCAGAAAAAATTATTACATCCATCGAAACTGGTATAGAAAAGTAAATATTTTTCAAAAAATTGTCTCCTTAAAATAGGAGGCAATTTTTTTTTAAAAAGTAGCAATATCAACTCCCCTGCATATACTTTACATATAATTGCTTAAAAAATTACTCTCCTCACATATTTTACAGGTTAGTAAAAGGGGGATTTTGTATGGAGTTAAATGGTAATATTTTAATAGCTCAAGGTGGAGGGCCTACAGCCGTAATTAATCAATCCTTGGCTGGTGTTGTTTTAGAATCTCGTAAATTTATGCAAGTATCTAGGGTTTATGGAGCTTTAAATGGTGTATGTGGTATTTTGAATGAAGACTTTTTAGATTTAAGTCAAGAAAGTAGTTCTAATCTTGAACAAGTTGCTTTAACACCTTCCTCTGCCCTTTGGTCAACTAGAGATAAACCTGATGGTAAATACTGTACAGAAATGTTTCAAGTTTTAAAAGCTCATAATATTCGCTATTTTTTCTATATAGGTGGTAATGATTCAGCTGATACAGTTCATATAATTAATGAACATGCACGACAATCAGACTTTGAAATAAAAGCTATTCACATTCCAAAAACGATTGACAATGACTTGGTTTTAAATGACCATACTCCAGGCTATGGTTCAGCTGCAAGATTCGTTGCACAGGCATTTATGGGCATTAATTTAGATAATAAATCCTTACCTGGTGTCTACATCGGAGTTGTTATGGGTAGACATGCAGGATTTTTAACCGCAGCTGCTTCAATGGCTAAACAAAAACCAGATGATGGACCGCACTTAATTTATTTACCTGAAAGAGTTTTTAAAATGGAAAACTTTTTATATGATGTAAAAAACACATATGATAAATATGGGAGATGTATTATTGCTATTTCTGAAGGAGTTCAAGATGAATTTAAAAAACCAATTGTGACTAGCCTTTATAATCAAATTGCAAAAGATGCACATGGAAATATACAACTATCTGGTAATGGCTCTTTAGGTGACTTACTAGCTAATGAAATAAAGGATAAACTCAAAATTAATCGCGTTAGAAGTGACACCTTTGGTTATTTACAAAGATCTTTTGTCGGATGTGTTTCTGATATAGATCAAAAGGAAGCCAGAATAGTAGGTGAAAAAGCTGCAAGGCTTGCTGTTCTTTATAATGTTAATGGCTCTCTTACTATAGAAAGAACAGGATCTTATTCTGTGGATTACAAATTAAGACCACTTCAAGAAATTGCACGTAAAACTAAATATATGCCTGATGAATTTATTAATAGCGAAGGAAATAATGTTACAAATGCTTTTAGAGAATATGTTCGTCCTCTTTTAGGATCTACCCTTCCTGCTATTCACCATTTACAAGCACCAAGGGTTCCTAAAATATTGCGTTTCTAATTAAAGTTCCTACATTATTTTAGATGTAGGAACTTTTTCTCTTAAAGTAAATAAAATTACTTAAATAAGAACAAGATAATAAGGATCTATATTTTATTCTAAAAATCTGATAAATTAAGGCATTCATCTAGCCAAGGGATATAAACAATTATATAATCTAAGTAGACAGAACAACATACATAAGATAGAATTTATATTCATTACTTAAATAAGTTTAGGAGGCATAATATGACTACTGATAATATTACTACTTCATCTAATTTTATTCAAAATATTATCAATGAAGATTTAAAGAATAATAAAAATAATGGAAATGTATATACTAGATTTCCGCCCGAGCCTAATGGTTATTTACATATTGGACATGCTAAATCTATTTGCTTAAATTTTGGAATTGCAAATCAGTATAAAGGTTTATGCAATTTACGTTTTGATGATACCAATCCTAGCAAAGAAGAAGTTGAATTTGTCGATTCCATTAAAGAAGACGTTCATTGGTTAGGCTTTGATTGGGAAAACCGCGAGTATTTTGCATCAAATTATTTTGATAAAATCTATGACTGTGCTGTTTACTTAATTAAAGAAGGAAAGGCCTATGTTTGTGATTTAACCCCTGAAGAAATTAGAGAAACTAGAGGAACACTTACTGAACCTGGTACAGAAAGTCCATACAGAAATCGTTCAGTTGAGGAAAATTTAAGTATTTTTACTAGAATGAAAAATGGTGAATTTCCTGATGGTACTCATGTTTTAAGGGCTAAGATTGATATGTCTTCCCCTAATCTAAATATGCGCGATCCTATCATCTATCGTATATCACACACTCATCATCATAGAACGGGAGATAAATGGTGCATTTATCCAATGTATGATTTTGCTCACCCTTTATCAGATGCATTTGAAAATATTACACATTCTATCTGTACTCTCGAATTTGAAGATCACCGTCCATTATATAACTGGACAATTGAAAATACAAAAGTAGAAAGTTATCCTCAGCAAATTGAATTTGCGCGTTTAAATCTAACTCATACAGTAATGAGTAAAAGAAAATTACGCAGGTTAGTAGAAGACGGATATGTATCTGGTTGGGATGACCCTCGTATGCCTACTATATCTGGCCTTAGAAGACGTGGATATACCCCAGAATCAATTAGGGACTTTTGTGAACGTATAGGTGTTGCTAAAAATAATAGCACCGTTGACATGGCACTATTAGAACATTGCATACGAGAAGACTTAAATATAAAAGCTCCTAGGGTTATGGCCGTTCTTCGTCCTTTAAAAGTTGTAATTGAGAATTATCCTGAAAATCAAGTTGAAAATCTAGAAGCTGAAAATAATCCAAATCAACCGGAAACTGGATCACGTGAAATTACTTTTAGTAAAACTATCTATATTGAACAAGACGATTTCATGGAAAATCCACCTAAAAAATTCTTCCGTTTATCACCAGGAAAAGAAGTGCGTTTAAAACATGCCTATATTATAAAATGTGAAGAAGTAATTAAAGATGAAAAAACGGGAGATATCTTAGAATTACGTTGTAGCTATGATCCTAGTACTAAAAGTGGTAGTGATACAAGTGGTAAAAAGGTTAAAGGTACACTTCACTGGGTAGATGCAAGCAATGCTCTTGACGCTGAAATACGTTTATGTGATCGCCTTTTAGCTGAAGAAAATTCTGAAGATGAAACTACTAGTGATTTTATCTCTCAGTTAAATCCAAATTCTTTAGAAGTTCTTTCTACGTGTAAAGTTGAACCAGTTCTTAAAAATGCAAACTCTGGTGACAAGTTTCAATTTTTGCGACAAGGATATTTCTGCCTAGATCCTGATTCAACACCTGATAAATTAGTTTTCAATCGAACAGTAGCCTTGCGTGATTCTTGGGCAAAAGCACAAAAATAACCGAACCTATTAGGTTCGGTTATTTTTTTATTCTAATATGCCTATAACCTTTTCTAAATTTAATAAAATCAATAATCTATTATCTAATTTTCCTACTCCTGTAATATAATTATGATCTTCTGTTTCCATAGTATCTACATCTTCTATACTCTCTTGTTCTAGCCAGATAACTTCAGTTACGCTATCTACCATAATTCCAATATTAATGTCATTTATGTTTAGAATAATAATTCTAGAACTCTCTTTTAGTACTTCTTCTGATAAATTAAATCTTTTATACAAACTATGACCTGGTCAAGCAAAATTGTAACACTTAATAGAATAAATTATGTAAATCGAGCCTCAAAAGGGGTTTTACCACCTAAGGCACTATGTGGTCTGATATGATGATAATATCCATAAACATAATCGTTAATTAGAAAATTTAAATGATTATCATTTTTTATTTCATAATGCTTAATATGTTCGTTTTTTAATTTACCAAAAAAGGATTCCATAGGGGCATTATCGTACGGACACCCAGCCTTACTCATTGATTGTATGATCTTGTTATTACTACAATATTCTGTAAATGATTTCGAAGTGTACTGCACCCCCTGATCGCTGTGGAGTATCAAATTTTCTTCAGGTTTATTATTTGCCAAAGCTTCATTTAATGTTTCTATTGCTAGATCAGCAGTCATGTAATTTGTAGTTTTAGTCGCAACAATACTACGATCATATAAATCAAGAATTGAGCAATTATACCTTGAACTACCATTTAAAAGGTGTATATAGGTGAAAT
>NZ_FWWT01000025.1 GCF_900176035.1 Desulfonispora thiosulfatigenes DSM 11270
TAATCTCTTGTTTTAAGGAACGTTTTTTCAAATAATTGTAGTAAGCATTTGGATATATGTTTAAGCGATTTAAAAAGCCATCTAAGCCCAAATTCATCTTTGTTTTCATCAATAAATATATAGATTAATCTTCTATTTCCTTGGCAAAGAATGCTGCTGCCTTTTTTAAAAAAGTTATTTTCCTTTTCTAGTTCTTTATTTTCACGTTCTAATTTTCTGATTTTATCAAGTAATTCTAAATCTTTTGTTCCTGTTTCTGTTTGGCTGCATTCTTTGCGATAGTTTTTTAATCCATATATTTAAAGAGCCTTGTCCAAGGCCATATTCTTTAGTTAAACTGGCAACAGATCTGCCTTCTTCAAGATGTAATTTTACTAGTTTTTCTTTAAATGATTTTTCATATATTTTCTTACCCATTTTTGTATCACCACTTTCTTAAATATAATAATATATTATTTCTATGTGGTGTTACAACTTTAGTTTATCATGTCACTAATTATTGGTACTACTACCCCACGAAGATTAATAACTCCCTTAATATAATCCTCAGTTTTTGGTACTCTAGTCATTTTAGTTGGTCTAATTATTTCTTTAATAAAATTTATATCAACTGCATATTCTTCTTCACCTAGACGAAAGGCTACTACTTGAAATCCTTCCATTTACACACCCCCTAAAACAAGGTATTTACATCTAAAATTAAGGAAACTGTTCCATCACCTAATATAGCTGCTCCAGAAATTCCTGGTATCCCATTTAGTAATTTACCTAGTGAACTGATAACGATTTCTTGTTGCCCGATTAATTCATTTACAACTAATCCTATTTGCTGATCATTTCTTCTTGCTATTACTACAAATAGTTCATCCTTTTCACTTGAATCCACTATCGGTACATTTAACGTATCTGTTAATCTTAAAAGAGGTAATACATTACCTCTTAAAACCATAACTTCTTGACCCTGTATATTTTTAATGTCACTAACCTTAATACTCGTAGTTTCATCAATATTTGCAAGTGGTATAGCAAACGTTTCATCTTCGACCTTTACCATTAAAGCTTGAATAATAGCTAAAGTTAAAGGAAGTTTAATAGTGAAGCGACTACCTATATTAGTCTTACTTTCAATACTAATACTACCACTCAAAGAGTTTATCTTAGATTTAACTACATCTAACCCAACGCCTCTACCTGAAACATCACTAACTTTGTCAGCTGTGCTAAATCCTGGACTTAGGATTAGATTTATTAAACTATTTTCATCCATTCTCTCTGCTTCTTGTTCAGTTATTATACCTTTTTCAATTGCTTTTTGTTTAACTTTTTCTATATTAATTCCATTTCCATCATCTTCCACGATAATAATAATTGAGTTACCTTCTTGTTTAGCTATTAAACTTAAATTACCCATGGCTGGTTTACCATTCTTTTCTCTATCACTTGGATTTTCTATTCCATGATCCATAGAATTTCTAATTAAGTGTACTAAAGGATCACCGATTTCATCAATTACTGTTCTATCTAATTCGGTTTCCTTTCCTTCTAAGGATAAATTAACTTCTTTACCAAGTTCTTTAGCTAAATCTCTCACCATTCTTGGAAATCTATTAAACACTTGTTCAATAGGTACCATCCGTACATCCATGACAATATTTTGTAAATCCGAGGTAATTCTATCAACTTGCTCTATAGTTTCATGTAAAGAAGATGTATCATTTGTCTTAATTAATTGCTCAAGACGTGTTTTGTTTATTACTAACTCACCAACTAGATTCATTAGTTTATCAAGTTTACCAATATCAACGCGTACGGTTTGATGAAGTTTATTATTTTTTGTTGCTTCTTTTTTATTTTCCTCTTTTGGATTTGCATCCTCTGTTACCTCTATTTCTTGCTCTAAATCAATTAGTTTAATTTCTTTTACAGATATCTCACTAATTTTATTTAATTCTTTATTAATATCATCACTATTATAATTAGTAGCTAAAAACACTATAATCTCATCATCGAATTTTTCTTCCTCTATATCTTCGGCAGTAGGGATTGTTTTAATTATTTCTCCTAATCTTTCTAAAGAATTAGAAATCATAAAAGCTCTTACCGATTTCATAACACATTGTTCATCAAATAAAACATGAATATGATACACATTCATATTTTGATCTTGGGCTATATTAATAATATTGATTTCGTATTTATCTAACTCTACGTTTAAACTTTCACTTTGTTTTTGCTCACTATCTTCAATTACAGGGGCTTCGCCCTCTTCATGTTTAGATAACAATACTACTAATTCTGATATATCATATTTATCTTCACTACCCTCAACTATAGAATTAATCATTTTTTCTAATGCATCAACACATTTAAATAGAACATCGCAAAGATTTTGTGAAAAGGCTAATTTATCACTTCTTAATAAATCTAAAACATTCTCCATTTTATGTGTCAATTCACTAACTTGTTCAAATCCCATAGTTGCTGACATCCCTTTTAAAGTATGAGCAGCTCTAAAAATTTCATCAATTGAGCTTTTATTAGGGTTTTGCTCTAAATTAAGTAACTCACTATTTAAATTTTGTAAATGCTCTTTAGCTTCTTCAATAAATATATCCATATATTCATTTAAAATCATAAAGCATACCTCCAGACCAAAATTAGGCTAATGCTTTTTTAGCTGCTTCAATTACTCTATCAGCCTGAAAAGGTTTGACTATAAAATCTGTCGCCCCTGCTTGAATAGCCTCAATTACCATTGCTTTCTGTCCCATTGCACTACACATAATCACCTTAGCATTTGGATTTACTTCTTTAATCTTCTTTACTGCTTCTACACCATCTAATTCCGGCATAGTTATATCCATAGTTACTAAATCTGGCTCTAACTCTTTATATTTTTCTATTGCTTTTAATCCATTTTCAGCTTCACCAACTACTTCAAAACCATTCTTAGATAATATATCTTTTATCATCATTCTCATGAAGCTAGCGTCATCTACTACTAAAACCTTATAAGCCATGTATTTTAGCCCTCCTTATTAATCCAAACGTTTTCTCAAGCGTTATTTATATTTATTCCGTTCTGAGATACTATGTTCCATATTTAATATACTTTTATTTTATTAAATCATTACTAAATAGTAAATCTATTTACTATATTATTTAATCTTTCTACAAATTGAGTTTGTTTTTCACACATTTTAGCTACACCTTCAATTGCTCCTGTTGTTTCATTGATATTATTAGATATTTCCTGAGTTCCAGCATTTGATTCTTCAACTGTCGCTGCTACTTCTTCCATAGCAGAACTAGTTTGTTCGGTTGAGGATAAAATTTGCTCAGTGTTAGCGACAAAGTCTTTAATCATGCCACCAATTAATTCAGCATCGTTTTCATATTCTTTACTAATCTCCACTAGTTCTTTATAATCACCTAAAACTTTTTCATCTATAAATTCTAAAATTCCACTAGCATTTGTTGAAAGATTAGTAAATGATTCTTGAACAAGGTTTATAACATTATGTATCTTTGCAACGGTTTCTCCAGATTGCTCTGCAAGTTTTCTAACCTCATCCGCCACTACAGCAAATCCTTTACCATGCTCGCCAGCCCTAGCTGCTTCAATTGCTGCATTTAAGGCTAGAAGGTTTGTTTGACCAGCTATATCAGAAATAATTTTTGCCATATTCCCAATTTCTGAAACTACTTTACCATCTTCGATAGCTTTTAGAATTATTTGTTGTTTTTCTCCATATAGCTCAGTCACAACTTTTTCTGAATTGGTTGCATTTGTTTTAATTTTTTCTGCTTTTAGTTCAATATCTTTTAATACTCTATTTCCTTCATTTGCCTTGTCACTTAAACGTAAAGCAATCGTGTTTAAATCTTGGGCTGAGGCTGCTATTTCTTCTGTTGTCGCTGTAGTTTCTTCCATCCCAGCTGCAATTTGCTGCGTACTTGAATTTATGTTATCTGCTTGGGCATTAATTTCCTGGGTAGTTGCTGCTAATTCTTCACTAGATCTACTTAATTCTTCAGCACCACCCATTACTTCTTGTACTAATTCTCGTAAATTCAGAATCATTTTACCAAAGTTCTCAGATAATTTCCCTATTTCATCATTACCTTCTGAGTTTACCTGCACCGCTAAATTACCATTGGCTACTTCATCTGTAACCTTTGATAAATCTTTAATTGGTTTTATTAAACGACGAACTACAAAATAAATTATCGCTACTAAAAGAGCTAAAATAATTAAACAAATCATGATTGCAAAATTAGTTTGTTTTTTAATAGGCCCTTTTATCACTTCTTCGGGAATAATTACACCTACAGACCAATTGGTTAATTCGACAGGTTCATAGAAATAATATTGTCCGACACCATTATGTTCGGCTAAATCCCAGCCAGTATCGCCAGCAATCATTTTGGTATAGATTTCACCTAATTTACCAGTTTCTTTTGTTAAATTATCTGTCATAATTAAAGATTCTTCAGGATGAGCTATTACAGTTCCTGTTTGATCTAGTAAAAAGGCATAGCCTCCTTCATAAGGCTTGATCGCATTCACAATTTCTTTAATATCTGATAAAAAGATATCCATTACTATTAATCCTAAATAATTAGAATCTTGATAAACTGGTGCAGTTATTGATAATACATCTTTACCTGTTACTCCATCCACATAGGGTTTAGTAAAATGGACTTTGTCAGCTTGTTTACCTTCAGTGTACCATGAGCGATTATCATTTCTAAACTCAGCATCTTGGGTACTTTCATTGACATCAAAAAAGTTTTGGCTTTTTTCAGAAGCAAAATAAATATTCCCAATATTCTTATCTGTCTTGCTAATGTCCTTAATAGTATGCAAATATTGCTGGTATTCACTCTTTTCCGTATATACACTCGGACTACGTTCTCCTGTAATTGCTCCAAAATTAATTACATCTCTGGAATTAGCAAGTGAAGTGACAATTCCAACATGCTTTTGTAAAATAGCTTCAATTTTAGATGAAGCTGCATCAGTAGCCTCAGTACCAGCCCTTTCAGCTCCTTGCCAACCAACCTTTTCAATACCTATTAAATTGAACGAAACTAAAACTAAAAATCCTAAAATAATACACATACTTACAGGCAGAATAATTTTTGATGCAATAGAATTTTTATACCACTTCAAAACCACCACTCCCAATACATATTTTGTTAAAATTAATAAATGCTAATAGTTACTTCAATTACCTATTATATCATATTGCGTGTTAATCCTCATTTAATTCTGAAATTTCTCACAAAAAAAATGCTAACTTTGTAGTCAGCATTTTAGAATTTCAATTAAATTATTAATATCTTCTGTTAATTCTGCAATCTGAAATAAATTCTTATTCCCTCTCGGTAAAATGAATTCTATACTTCTAGCATGTAAGGCTTGCCTTTTAATAAACTTACTTTTTTCTTCATTATATAAGTCATCTCCAATTATAGGATGACCTATGTACTTCATATGAACTCTTAATTGATGAGTTCTTCCGGTTAAAGGATTTAGCTCTACTAAGGAAGAGTCGTTATATTCTTCTAAAACCCTGTAACTAGTTAAAGCTTCTTTACCGTCAATTGCAACTTTTCTTACGATATTATCAGTATTTTCTCTTGCAATAGGTGCATTTATTAGTCCTTGCTTGTTTTTCATTTTTCCCTCTACTACGGCCCAGTATACTTTTTTTACCTTTTGCTCTCGGATTTGATTTTGTACAAAATTGTGAGCATGTAAATTTTTAGAAACCATGATTACACCTGAAGTATTTTTATCAAGCCGATTAATGAACCTAAACTTTGCCTTTAGATTGTTTTGCTGAAAGTAAAATGCTATTACATTTGCTAATGTATTATGTAGATTATTTCTTGTAGGATGAGTAACCAGAAAAGGATCTTTATTAATAAGTAATAAATCATTATCTTCATAAATGATTTCTAAGGGTTTTTCAAATGGACTTTCATCATAAAGCTCTTCACCAATATCCACCATTAGTTGATCAAAGCCTTTAAGCTTTTGATAAAGTCGCACCGGATTATTATTTAAATACACTTTTCCTTCCTTCTTAATTTTAATTAGCAAGGCATCAGAAAAAAATTTATTTTTTAAAAATTCTTTTATTGTATATGAAGTAAATATATCTTCTACAATAAATGTAAATATATGAATACTTTCTTCATTTTTCACCATATCTAACCCCAACTTAATATTTTTATCCAAGTAAATTTATTGCGTCTAATATCCTAGGTATAGCTTGTTTTTTACGTGATACTAAGTTTTCAACAAACATACCTTGAATTGGAATTTGATCAAAAGCTTTCTGTATGACACTATTATTAGAGCTTTTAAATAAAATATAAGAACCATTTTTCAAAATATCTGTAACTAATATAATTGTTAAGAAATAATTCTTTTGATTATTGACTTTATCTATGTAATTAATAAATTCGTTTTTTCTATTAAATACATCTTCGATATCTAAAGTAAATACTTGACCTATACCTATTTTATTTTCACCTATATTAAACTCTTTAAAATCTTTATAAAAAATTTCTTCGATGCTTTGGCCTTCAAGAGAACTTCCTGCTCGAAACATATCCATAGCAAATTTATCAATATCCAGGTTTAAAATTTTATTTAATTCACTTAAAGCATTTTTATCTAAAATGGTAGTTGTAGGAGATAAAAAAAGTAAGGTGTCAGAGATTATCCCAGAACATAATAAGCCCGCAATTTCTTCATTTAATGGAACATTATATTCTTTAAACATGTAATATATAATTGTACACGTACTACCCACAGGCATATTTTTAAAGTTAATTGGTGTTTGAGTTACTATGTCCCCTATCTTATGATGATCTACTATTTCTAATATTTCTGCCTGCCTTAATCCTTCAGCACTTTGCGTATATTCATTATGATCTACTAATATAACATTTTTCTTTTCTGGACTTAAAATATGTCTTCTACTTATAAATCCTAATAATTTATTTTTTTCATTAACCACTGGATAGTCATAATATTTTGTATTTGAAAGTTCTTCTTTGACATCATCTAAATATTCAGTTTCATTAAACTTAACAATGTTTTTTTTCATTATTGAAGATATGTAATTACATTGATTTAAAAGCATAGAAGTAGTATATGTGTCATTATTAACTAAAATCATACTTACCCCTTTACTTTTACCAAGCTCAATATATTTGTTAGGAATATCATTTCCTCCAGTGACAATAATGAGTTCCACTCCACTATTAATTGCATATTCAATTATGTCATACCGATCTCCTACTATTACGATACTATTTTCATCAAGTATTTTATCTTTTACAATAGTTTCATGGTAATAGGATATTACTGAGATGTTTCCTTCTATTTCTTTATTTTCACCAATTAAAATAGCACCATCAAGATTATATACAATGTTTTTTAGTTGTGTCTTAAGATGATAAAAATCTCCTTTAATCAAGTACATAGCAATATCTTTCATAGTCACTATACCTAATAAAGTATTTTCATCATCTACAATTGGTAAAGTTCTTGTATTATGCTTTTCCATTAATCTGTACGCATGTATCATTGATTCTTCAGGTCTTACCCCTCTTAATTTATCATAATTTAAATCCTTTACTTGAGTTTTAACATTATCAAGTAATTTAGGTTGATCAATACCAAAAAAATCAAGCACATACCCTGTTTCTTTATTAATACTTCCAAGTATATAGGGAGTTGTTTTTAATCCAATCTTATTCTTTAAATATGATAAGGCGATTGCAGAAGAAACTGAATCTGTATCAGGATTTGTATGTCCAAAAATATAAACCACTATTTAACCTCCTAATTAAAGTTATCTTTATCATTGTTAATTAAATTTAATTTTTCTATTCGAGACATTTTCTTGATTTCATATTCTCGTCTTAAAGCCTCACCTTTAGATGTAAATAGTTCAAAGTATTTTAAAACAACGGGGAAGCGTGAACGTGTATATTTACTTCCCTTACCCTTATTATGGGTATTAATTCGTTTTGTTAAATTATTCGTCCAACCAGTATACAAAGTTCCATCTTTACATTCAATAATATAGATGTAGTTCATCCCTTCCAAATGCTCCATAAAAATAAACTTAATATTAAAAGTCCAATTGTCATATTTATTACTACTCCTAGAACATACCCAATTATAGTTCCAATACCCGATTTAATTGATGAATCGAATTTTTTTCCAATTACTAACTCACCTATTAAAGTACCTACAAACTGTCCTAAAAGTAAGCCAGGTATATTTAAAGTAATTAATCCTATTATACCTCCTAAAAACCCTCCTATAATTCCATATTTAGAAGCACCAAATCTTTTTGCTCCTAGTAGGCTAGCTACATAATCAAATATAAAAGATATAATAGTTAAGATCCCAAAGAATATAATCATTTTAATACTAACATCAAGAAATTCAGTCATGTAAGCATATCCTAGGCTTGCTAAAAACATTAAACCTATCCCTGGTATTCCAGGAATTATAATTCCAACTAAACCTATAATCATGAGAATAATTACTATGTATAGCATCAGACACATCCTTTACAGTAATATTAATTATACCTTAAATCATTTTTAAATACAAAAAAAGTATTTACATTTTCAGTAAATACTTTTTGATAACCAATTTTATGGCTCCTCGAGCTGGGCTCGAACCAGCAACCCCCTGGTTAACAGCCAGGTGCTCTACCATTGAGCTATCGAGGAACAATAAGAAAAATCCCGGCGACGACCTACTCTCCCAGGACCTCTGGTCCAAGTACCATCAGCGCTGGAGGACTTAACTACCGTGTTCGAAATGGTAACGGGTGTGACCCCTCCGCTATTATCACCGAGAAAATATGTAATTGTTGAGTAAACAATATATCCTTTATCTATTTAAGTACTTTTCCTACTTAAACTTTAAATGATACTTTGCTCTCTCAAAACTACACAGTGAAGATTTTCGTCTTTATTTAGGTCAAGCCCTCGACCTATTAGTACTAGTCCGCTAAATACCTCACGGCACTTACACTTCTAGCCTATCTACCAGATATTCTCTCTGGAGTCTTACCAGCTTACGCTGTGGGAAATCTCATCTTGAGGTAGGCTTCGCGCTTAGATGCTTTCAGCGCTTATCACTTCCAAACGTAGCTACCCAGCTATGCCTCTGGCGAGACAACTGGTACACCAGCGGTTTGTCCAACCCGGTCCTCTCGTACTAGGGTCAGATCCTCTCAAATTTCCTACGCCTGCGATGGATAGGGACCGAACTGTCTCACGACGTTCTGAACCCAGCTCGCGTACCGCTTTAATGGGCGAACAGCCCAACCCTTGGGACCTACTACAGCCCCAGGATGCGATGAGCCGACATCGAGGTGCCAAACCTCCCCGTCGAT
>NZ_FWWT01000026.1 GCF_900176035.1 Desulfonispora thiosulfatigenes DSM 11270
TTATGGTATTGCTAAGCGTCCTACGGCCAAGAGCGTAATGGATGCACTAGATAAGGCCATTAAAATAACCTCAGATTGTCCTTATCGCCGAACATTCCATTCAGATCAAGGATGGGCTTACCAGATGAGAGCATACTCTAACCGGCTTAAGGAAGAACGTATTTTTCAAAGTATGTCTAGAAAAGGTAACTGCTATGATAATTCCGTTATGGAGAACTTCTTTGGACTGCTTAAACAAGAGATTTACTATGGTGTCGTCTATTACAGCTATGAGGAATTGAAGTCGGAAATTGAACGATACATAAATTACTATAACGAAAAGAGAATTAAAGAGAAACTTGGATGGCTAAGTCCAGTGCAATACAGACTTAGTCTTCAGGCTGCATAAAAATAGCGAGGCAGCCGAAACTGTCTCGCTAATAAAGTCTAACTTTTAGGGGTCACCTCACCTCAAGATAGATGCTTTTTGATTTTCAAAATGAGGTGAGATCCATTAAAGGTAAACTAATTCTAGTCTTAGCATTGGTGGTTTTTATAATAGGTTTTTTATATTATGAAAATAATGGTTTAATGATTAGCCATTATAAAATCAATAGTAATAAATCTTTAAAAGGTTTTAAAGGCTTTAAAATTATTCATCTATCAGACCTACATAGTAAAAAGTTTGGCAATAATAATAAAAATATGATTAAAATTTTAAAAAAAGAAACACCCGACATTATTGTAATTACGGGGGATTTGATAGATCGGAGAAAATATGATGAAGACAAAAGTTTAAAACTTATTAAGAGGTTTAAAAAAATTGCTCCTATTTATTTTGTGACGGGTAATCATGAAGGTTGGTCGGGAAAGTTCAATTCATTAGAAAGAAAGTTAGAAAATGAAGGAGTAATTATTTTAAGAAATGATACAAAAGTAATAACTAGGGGAAGCGATCAAATCGTAATTATGGGAATAGACGATCCAGCTTTTAAATCAAGAACAGAACATAATAATTATTCGATTGTTAAAAAAGAAATTTCAAATATGCTTACTGAAGAAAATGACCAATATATAATCTTACTTAGTCACAGACCAGAGCTTTTCAATTTATATAATGAGTTTAAAATTGATTTATCATTAACTGGACACGCCCATGGAGGCCAAATAGCTATCCCATTTATTGGTGCTCTAATTGCTCCTAATCAAGGTCTTTTTCCGAAATATTATAAAGGCATACACACTTACGGTGAATCTAAAATGATAGTAAGTAGAGGTTTGGGGAACAGCATTATTCCTCTAAGGTTTTTTAATAGACCAGAAGTAGTGAGCATTACTTTTGATTAAATCAGAGCGTTTATAAGAGAAATTATTAGAAATAGGTATAAAAGAAGCGTATAATTAAAATAGTGGGGGATTACGATGAATAAACTTATTGATAGGCTTTACCTTGATAATTATCTTGATAAACCAGATTTATTAAATTTACTTAATAATATGAATACTGAAAATGAAGTTTATTTATTAAAAAGGGCTCATGAAACTAGATTAAAGGTTTATGGTGATAAGGTCTTTTTACGAGGGTTAATTGAATTTACTAGCTACTGTAAACAAAATTGCTTGTATTGTGGGCTTAGATCTGCTAATCAAAAAGCGCAAAGATACAGATTGTCTATTGATGAAATTCTTTCTGTTTGTGGACAAGCGGACAAGTTAGGATATAAGACTATTGTTTTACAGGGTGGGGAAGACAATTATTATGATGATGAAAAAATTATTGATATTATCACTAGGATTAAAGCTGATTTTCCTAAAACAGCGATTACCCTTTCAATAGGTGAAAAGTCATATGAATCATATAAATCATATTTTGATGCAGGAGCAGATAGATATTTATTACGCCATGAAACAGCAACGCCAGACTTTTATGAAAAGTTTCATTTCAAACTGAATTTTGAAAACAGAAAAAGATGTTTAGAAGATTTAAAAAAGATAGGTTATCAAGTAGGTGCAGGTTTTATGGTAGGACTGCCTGGACAAACTAAAGAACACTTGGTAGAAGATGTTCATTTTTTAAAAGAACTAGAAGCACATATGGTAGGAATAGGACCATTTATTCCTCATAAGGATACGCCTTTAAATGATAAAAAAGCAGGATCTACCAATTTAACTTTAATTATGCTTGCATTAACTAGGATGTTTTTACCAAAAGTATTATTGCCTACTACAACTGCATTAGGAACGGTAGATGGTTGTGGTTATGAAAAAGGATTAAAAGCAGGGGCAAATGTAATTATGCCTGTCCTTACCCCGAATAATGTAAGAAATAAGTATGCTTTATATGATGGCAAAATATCTATAGGCAACAAAGTTTCAGAAAATAAAAACTATATAATAGAAAAAATCGAAAATGCAGGATTTACTGTTTCCCTATCTAGAGGAGACAATATAGATTGGAGGAAATAAAATGTTTATTGATCATGACTATATTGAAAGTTTATTAACCAAAGCCAAAGATGCAAGTAAAGAAGATATTGCTAAGGTTTTAATTAAAGCAAAAAAAATGAAAAACTAGCTCCTGAGGATATTGCAATATTACTGCAAATTGAGGATAGGGAACAAATTAATGAAATGTATGAAATAGCAGGAATGATAAAAGAATCAATCTATGGAAATAGAGTTGTAGTTTTTGCTCCTTTATATATCTCGAATTATTGTGTAAATAATTGTGTTTATTGTGGCTATCAAAGAACGAATGATTTTACTAGAAGAAGATTAACGATGGAAGAAATTCAAGAAGAAGTAAAAATATTAGAAAAAATGGGCCATAAAAGATTAGCTCTAGAAGCAGGAGAAGATCCAGTTAATTGTGATATTGATTATGTACTAGATGCTATTAATGCTATTTATAATACAGAAAATGAAAATGGTGCTATTAGGAGAATTAATGTAAATATAGCTGCAACGAGCGTTGAAAATTATCAAAAACTCAAAAAACAAGATATTGGAACATATATTTTATTTCAAGAAACATATCATAAACCTACTTATGAAAAAATGCATCCTAATTCAATAAAAGGAGATTATGAATATCATCTTACGGCTTTTGATCGTGCTATGGAAGCAGGTCTTGATGATGTGGGAGCAGGCGTACTCTTTGGACTTTACGACCCAAAGTTTGAAGTATTAGGACTTATGCTCCATAATGAATATCTGGAAAATAAATTTGGGGTTGGCTTTCATACGATTTCATTCCCTAGACTCAAAAAAGCAGAAGGAATGGATTTAAATACTTTTCCTCATTTAGTTGATGATGATACTTTTAAGAAAATTGTTGCTATTACAAGAATAACTGTTCCCTATACAGGAATCATTATGTCTACAAGAGAAAGTGGAGAAATGCGTAAAGCTTTATTAAAATATGGCGTTTCACAAGTAAGTGCAGGTTCTTCGACAGGAGTAGGGGGATATAAAGAAAGAGAAGAAGGTAAAAATGTTGACCAGTTTTCAGTAGAAGATAATAGAAGTCCTTTAGAAGTCTTAAAAGAATTAGTTAATGATAATTATATACCTAGCTATTGTACTGCTTGTTATCGAAGCGGTAGAACAGGTGATAGATTTATGAGTTTAGCTAAATCTGGTGAGATCCATAATATTTGCACACCAAACGCTTTAATGACTTTACTTGAATTCATTTTAGATTATGGTGATGAAGATTTAAGTAAAAAGGGAATGGAATTAATTTTAGCTGAAACAGAAAAGATTGAAAATAAAGAGCTACAAAAGTCTCTGTTAAATAATTTTGAAAGATTAAAAAAAGGTGAAAGAGACTTATATTTATAATAATTGTTAGAAAAATGTTATAGAAAGAATAAAGTATAAAAAGATAAGAGGTGAGTTTTAGTGAGGAGTTAGTACTTGCAGTTAACGCTCTCACTAAAGATAAATAATGCATAAAACCCCGAATGCAAATCGTAAACATATCGCAATTTTTGGCAATACAAATGCAGGAAAATCCTCATTGTTAAATGCCATTATTGGACAAGAAATTTCTATAGTATCGGAAGTAAGAGGAACAACCACAGATATAGTGAGTAAGGCAATGGAGTTTGGGACAGTTGGACCAGTAGTATTTATAGATACTGCTGGTCTTAATGACACTAGTAATCTTGGTCAGTTAAGAGTTAAAAAAACACTAAAGGTTTTAGAAAGAACAGACCTAGCTCTTTATGTGATGGATATAAATGACATAGATGAAGTTGCTTATCAAGAAATGATAAGATTATTTAAAAAATACAATATTCCTCACATATTGGTTATTACTAAAATAGATAAGATTATAGAGATAAGTAATAAGGATAACGTTGGTGAAAAACTTGCTGAAACTTTAGATAGAAGAATATTAGAAGTAAAATCTAAATATAAAGAAGCTATTTTTATAAGTACACTTAATAAAGAAAGAATTTTAACATTAAAAGAGGAAATAATAAAAAAACTTAGCACCAAGGAAGAAGAAACTCTGATTGGAGACTTATTACCATATGGTAGTAAAATTATTTTGGTAGTACCAATTGATTCTGAGGCTCCTAAAGGAAGATTAATCTTACCTCAAGTACAATTAATTAGAGATTGCTTGGATCATGGGATAAAAAGCTATGTAGTAAGGGATACTGAACTAAAAGAAGCCTTAGGAGATTTAAAAGGTATAGATTTAGTAGTTACGGACTCTCAAATCTTTAAAAGTGTAAAGGAAATAGTACCTAAAGAAATTAAATTAACTAGTTTCTCCATATTACTTTCTAGGCAAAAAGGAGATATAAACACTTTTTTAGAGGGAATAGCAAAAATCAAAAGCTTAACAAAAGATTCTAAAGTTTTAATCTCAGAAAGTTGTACTCATAATGAAACTCATGAAGATATAGGGAGAGTAAAAATACCTACTCTTTTAAACAAGCATGTAGGGCAAACATTAAACTACGATTTTAAAATGGGACATGATTTCCCCGAGGATTTAGAAAAATACGATTTAGTTATTCATTGTGCCTCCTGTATGTTAAATAAAAAAACCATGCAGACAAGGATAAATATTTGTAAAGAAAAAGGGGTTAAGATCACTAATTATGGAATGGTGCTGGCTTATTTAACGGGCATATTAGACAAAAGTATAGAAATTTTTCAATAAAGTACTTGCAAATAATATCTAGAACGTGGTATATTAATTGAGCGCCAAACAGGCGTTCAAAACATTTTAAAACATCTTAAAAAAATGTTGACACACAAGTTTTAAAATGATAAGATAAATTTTGTCGCCAAGAGGGGACGCAAAACACAAGAAAAAAACAAAAGAAGAGAGAAATTGATAATTAAATGCAAAATGTTGAAACATACATGAGCATCACATCTTCTTAACAAGTTGTTCTTTGAAAATCAAACAGTTATAAAGAAACAGACCACAAGTAACAAACGGATAAATAACAAAGCCAAAAGTTGGTTTTGAGCTTGCAGGATATTAATGGAGAGTTTGATCCTGGCTCAGGACGAACGCTGGCGGCATGCCTAACACATGCAAGTCGAACGGACTTTTAGTTTTTAGTTTACTAAATACTAAAAGTTAGTGGCGGACGGGTGAGTAACGCGTGGGTAACCTGCCCATAAGTTGGGGATAACTCCGGGAAACCGGTGCTAATACCGAATAAGCTTAATTTACCGCATGGTAGATTAAGTAAAGATGGCCTCTTTACAATGCTATCGCTTATGGATGGACCCGCGTCTGATTAGCTAGTTGGTGAGGTAA
>NZ_FWWT01000027.1 GCF_900176035.1 Desulfonispora thiosulfatigenes DSM 11270
CAATGCACAAGCTTTATTTAGATCCTTTTTATGGATATGTGTAATGGTGAAACTTATTAGTTATGGTATTGCTAAGCGTCCTTACGGCCAAGAGCGTAATGGATGCACTAGATAAGGCCATTAAAAATAACCTCAGATTGTCCTTATCGCCGAACATTCCATTCAGATCAAGGATGGGCTTACCAGATGAGAGCATACTCTAACCGGCTTAAGGAAGAACGTATTTTTCAAAGTATGTCTAGAAAAGGTAACTGCTATGATAATTCCGTTATGGAGAACTTCTTTGGACTGCTTAAACAAGAGATTTACTATGGTGTCGTCTATTACAGCTATGAGGAATTGAAGTCGGAAATTGAACGATACATAAATTACTATAACGAAAAGAGAATTAAAGAGAAACTTGGATGGCTAAGTCCAGTGCAATACAGACTTAGTCTTCAGGCTGCATAAAAATAGCGAGGCAGCCGAAACTGTCTCGCTAATAAAGTCTAACTTTTAGGGGTCACCTCAAATTTGAAGGTGTTTTTTGTTTTACAAAAGTCCCCATTTACGGTCATATTCAACCTTTAAAACAAATTCATCATCAGTAAAATTATTTTGCTTTAACTTTTCAAGAGCAATATTAAAATCTAAAGTAGTAGTTTCAAATAAAATAAAGTCCTTTTTAGCAGTTATTGCCCAATCATAATGAAGATCGCTTAGAATTTCCATCATTTGTGCTACCCTTTCTAGACGATCGGTTAGGTTATCCTTATAGTATCTCACTGATTTTGCACAAGGATCACGCATGATAATGTCTTGCTTTTCTAGATAATAAAAGAAAAATCTAGCTCTTTGCACACAGGTTATATTATCACTTTGCATAAAAAAACCTCCCTATTTAATAATACTCAAATATTAATGATTACTTTATTTTATAGTATATAACATTTTTTCAGTACATAGTTTATTCATTCTAAAATCATGCTTATCAAAAGGTAGAGCATTATTGCTAATTTGACAGTCAAAAGCAAGCCCAATTTTAGGCGTGCTTGACTTTAATAAAGGAAGAAAGCGATCATAATAACCTTTACCAAAACCAAGGCGGTGCCCCTGTAAGTCAAAAGCAATTCCTGGTATAAGGCATAAATCAATTAGTGCAGGATTTATACTAATTTGTTTGTTAGGGGGTAATTCTAAAATACCAAGCCTATTAGGTCTAAGTTCATCTACCGAAGTTAATAAACTAGGTGTAATTGTACAATTAGTAAGGTTTGAAATAGGAATTATAACTTCTTTCTGCTCTAGTAAGGCAGTTTCAATAATAGGCATGGTCATTACTTCTTTTTGAAAAGACATATAAATCATTAACCTTTTCGCATTTTTCCAACTATAATGATTAGTCAAGATTTTTAAGATTTCCAAACTTTTTTGTTCTACTTCTTTAGTTGTTAATTGGTTACGAATATTTTTATAATGATTTCTTAGGTTAGTTTTCATGTTATCCCATCCAAATAAATAATTTATTATTATATTAACAGCTTATATATAATGATTACAATATCTCAATTATTAAATTATATGAATAAAAACCTTTAAAAAGGGAAATAAAATAAGATAGTTAAAGAAAACTTAAGCTAATTTTGCTTAATTAATGATAAATGCGAAAAAAAATCCAATTTTTTTGTATTTAGGGGTTGATAAGTTTGAGAACCTTTAATATTATTATACTTAGATATTAGCACTCACTTAAAGAGAGTGCTAACAACAAAGATTATTCTAAATGAGGAGGCTATGAATATGAATATTAAACCATTAGGTGACAAAGTAGTTATTAAAGCTATGGCACAAGAACAAAAAACAAAAAGTGGTATTGTATTACCTGATACTGCTTCTAAAGAGAAACCACAACAAGGTGAAGTTTTAGCAGTGGGTTCTGGAAAAATTGAAAATGGTCAAAAATTTCCAATGGAAGTTAAAGTAGGAGACAATATTCTTTTTTCTAAATATGCAGGCACAGAAGTTAAAATTGATGGCGAAGAAGTTTTAATATTAAGTGAAAGAGATATTTTAGCTGTATTAGGCTAATAATAAAGGAGGTAATTAATAATGGCTAAAGATATATTATTTGGTGAAGAAGCTAGACGTGCGTTAGAAGCGGGAGTAAATGCTGTAGCAGATGCAGTTAAAGTTACAATTGGACCAAAAGGACGTAACGTTGTATTAGACAAAAAATTTGGTTCTCCAACTATAACTAATGATGGTGTTTCTATTGCAAGAGAAATCGATTTAGAAGATCCATTTGAAAATATGGGAGCTCAATTACTAAAAGAAGTTGCAATTAAAACAAATGATGTAGCTGGGGATGGAACTACAACTGCTACTGTTTTAGCACAAGCTATGATTAGAGAAGGATTAAAAAATGTAGCAGCGGGTGCTAATCCAATGATTATTAGACAAGGAATCAAAAAGGCTGTAGAGGTTGCAGTTGCAGAAATACATAAAATTGCAAAGCCTATTGAAAATAAAGAGGCTATAGCTCAGGTTGCTTCTATTTCAGCTGCTGATAAAGAAATAGGAGATTTAATTGCTGAAGCTATGGAAAAGGTAGGAAATGATGGAGTAATTACCGTAGAAGAGGCTCAAACATTTGGAACATCTTTAGATGTTGTAGAAGGAATGCAGTTTGACCGTGGATATGTTTCTCCATACATGGTTACAGATACAGAAAAAATGGAAGCTGTATTAGATGATCCTTATATTTTAATTACAGATAAAAAAATTGCTTCTATTCAAGAAGTATTACCTGTATTAGAGCAAGTAGTTCAAGCCGGAAAGGCTTTATTAATTATTGCCGAAGATGTTGAAGGTGAAGCTCTAGCTACTATGGTAGTAAACAAAATTAGAGGAACATTCACTTGTGTAGCTGTTAAAGCTCCTGGGTTTGGTGATCGTCGTAAGGCAATGTTACAGGATATAGCTGCATTAACTGGTGGTCAAGTAGTTAGTGAAGAATTAGGATTAAAATTAGAAAATACAGATATTACTATGCTTGGTTCTGCTCGTCAAATCAAAGTTACTAAAGAAGAGACAGTAGTGGTTGAAGGAAAAGGCAACAAAGAAGAAATTGAAGGACGTGTAAATCAAATTCGTAACCAAGTAGAAGAAACTACTTCTGAATTTGATAAAGAAAAATTATTAGAACGTTTAGCGAAACTTTCTGGCGGTGTAGCTGTAATTCAAGTAGGAGCTGCTACTGAAACTGAATTAAAAGAGAAAAAACATCGTATTGAAGATGCATTAGCTGCTACACGTGCTGCTGTAGAAGAAGGAATCGTAGCAGGTGGTGGAACTTGCATAGTGGATATTTTAAAATCTCTTGAATCATTAGAGTTAAGCGAAACGGATGCACAAACTGGTGTAAATATTGTTAAAAAAGCATTGGAAGAACCAGTACGTCAAATTGCTTACAATTCAGGTGCAGAAGGTTCTGTAGTTGTTTCAAAAGTAAAAGAATCACCAGTAGGAGTTGGATTTAATGCTCTTACAGACGAATATGTAGATATGATTGCTGCGGGTATTGTTGATCCAGCTAAAGTAACTCGTTTTGCTCTTCAAAATGCATCAAGTATTGCTTCTATGATATTAACAACTGAAAGTTTAGTAACTGATATCCCAGAAGCTGATAATGGTGCAGCTGCAATGGCAGGAATGGGTGGCGGAATGCCAGGAATGATGTAATAATTCATCATTCCTGATTATCAAAGTTTCAAGGTGAATGCAAAATTTATTGACCACGTAAGGTTAAAAAAAGTTGGAAGCTGTTCATTAGTTTACTAAACTTATGAGCAGCTTCTTTTTTATGGAATAAAACCTCTTCTCTGTTAATAGATTTAGTGAAGGAGAGGAGGAGTAAAATGTTATCATTAAACACAATATTTAATAAAAGAATTAAATGGTGGGTAGTAAGCTGCTTGGTTATATCATTATTTATAGGAGGGGGTTTAGGTCTATATTTATACGAACCTTTATCGCCTACTGAAATAGTAACTCAAAGTATGAATAATACATTAAATGCAAATAGCTATAGTTATAATGCGATTACTAAAAGTATTATTGATAATGAAGAAAATTTATTAACACAAGTTAAAGGAGAAAAAAATGGTGATGACGTTCATTTACTAGGAAAAGTTTTTCTTGTTAATGGTGAACTTGAAGTTTTCAGAGTAGGGGATAATTTTTATCGTAAAGATTCTTTTTCAGAGAACTGGCTTGTATTAGAAAATCAGGATATAAAAGAAACAGAAAAGTTAATGCAAGAAATTAATCCATTGGGAATATTAGATTTCGAGGGTGATATAGAAGTTAATTATCTTGGGAAAGAAAATATAAATAAAAGTAAAGCTAAAATGTATAAAATAAAGGCAAATTGGAAAAACATATACTTAAGGACGTCATGGCAAGACCTCGAATATACAATATGGATAGATTCAAAACATAAAGAAATAATCAAAGCGAGAATAAGTGCAGTTAATAAGGAGCATGATAATAATAAGCTAATCTTAGATGTTGTATTTAAAAATATAAACAAGGAGATTACTATTAAAGCTCCAATTGATTAATATCTAGATTGATTAAACATGTAAATAATAAATTAAACAATAAATATTAAGGAAGTTTAAAATAAATCACAAAAAAGACTTGCATAAGATATTAATCTCATGTTATATTATCTGAGCACCAGAAAAACAGAAAAAAATTCATCAAAAGAAATGTTGACAAGCATAAATAAAAATGATAAGATATTTTTACAGACAACAACACATTAAAGATAAGTTGTTCTTTGAAAATCAAATAGTTATAAGAAACAGACCACAAGTAACAAACGGATAAATAACAAAGCCAAATGTTGGTTTTGAGCTTGCAGGATATTAATGGAGAGTTTGATCCTGGCTCAGGACGAACGCTGGCGGCATGCCTAACACATGCAAGTCGAACGGACTTTTAGTTTTTAGTTTACTAAATACTAAAAGTTAGTGGCGGACGGGTGAGTAACGCGTGGGTAACCTGCCCATAAGTTGGGGATAACTCCGGGAAACCGGTGCTAATACCGAATAAGCTTAATTTATCGCATGGTAGATTAAGTAAAGATGGCCTCTTTACAATGCTATCGCTTATGGATGGACCCGCGTCTGATTAGCTAGTTGGTGAGGTAATGGCTCACCAAGGCGACGATCAGTAGCCGGCCTGAGAGGGTGAACGGCCACACTGGGACTGAGACACGGCCCAGACTCCTACGGGAGGCAGCAGTGGGGAATCTTCCGCAATGGGCGAAAGCCTGACGGAGCAATGCCGCGTGAGTGATGAAGGCCTTCGGGTTGTAAAACTCTGTCCTAATGGAAGAAAGGCTATGGTGCAAATAGTGCCATAGATTGACGGTACATTGGGAGGAAGCCCCGGCTAACTACGTGCCAGCAGCCGCGGTAATACGTAGGGGGCAAGCGTTGTCCGGAATTACTGGGCGTAAAGAGCGTGTAGGCGGATTTTTAAGTCAGGTGTGAAAACTTTGGGCTTAACCCAGAGACTGCATCTGATACTGGAAGTCTTGAGTGCAGGAGAGGAGAGTGGAATTCCTAGTGTAGCGGTGAAATGCGTAGATATTAGGAGGAACACCAGTGGCGAAGGCGACTCTCTGGACTGTAACTGACGCTGAGACGCGAAAGCGTGGGGAGCGAACAGGATTAGATACCCTGGTAGTCCACGCCGTAAACGATGGGTACTAGGTGTTGGGGGGTCAAAGCCTCAGTGCCGCAGTTAACACATTAAGTACCCCGCCTGGGGAGTACGGTCGCAAGACTGAAA
>NZ_FWWT01000028.1 GCF_900176035.1 Desulfonispora thiosulfatigenes DSM 11270
TTTAAAAGCTAATGAAATGCTTCATAAAGTAGAAAAAGCTATTGGGTTTGATAGATAGTATTATATCTTTACAAAAAAACAGGTTTGTCCTCGAGGCAAACCTGTTTTTTAATGCTTTTTCTCAATTTAGTTATTAAATTTACCTTTTTATCTTTTCTTCTGTCAATATGTTTTAGTTCATTACTCGACTAATTTAAGTAAATAAAAGAAACCACCTAATTAGGTGGTTTCTTTTGTGTTCCCGGCGACGACCTACTCTCCCAGGACCTCTGGTCCAAGTACCATCAGCGCTGGAGGACTTAACTACCGTGTTCGAAATGGTAACGGGTGTGACCCCTCCGCTATTATCACCGAGAAAATATGTAATTGTTGAGCAAACAATATATCCTTTATCTGTTTAAGTATTTTTCCTACTTAAACTTTAAATGATACTTTGCTCTCTCAAAACTACACAGTGAAGATTTTCGTCTTTATTTAGGTCAAGCCCTCGACCTATTAGTACTAGTCCGCTAAATACCTCACGGCACTTACACTTCTAGCCTATCTACCAGATATTCTCTCTGGAGTCTTACCAGCTTACGCTGTGGGAAATCTCATCTTGAGGTAGGCTTCGCGCTTAGATGCTTTCAGCGCTTATCACTTCCAAACGTAGCTACCCAGCTATGCCTCTGGCGAGACAACTGGTACACCAGCGGTTTGTCCAACCCGGTCCTCTCGTACTAGGGTCAGATCCTCTCAAATTTCCTACGCCTGCGATGGATAGGGACCGAACTGTCTCACGACGTTCTGAACCCAGCTCGCGTACCGCTTTAATGGGCGAACAGCCCAACCCTTGGGACCTACTACAGCCCCAGGATGCGATGAGCCGACATCGAGGTGCCAAACCTCCCCGTCGATGTGGACTCTTGGGGGAGATAAGCCTGTTATCCCCAGGGTAGCTTTTATCCGTTGAGCGACGGCACTTCCACTCGCAACCGCCGGATCACTAAGTCCTACTTTCGTACCTGCTCGACTTGTCAGTCTCGCAGTCAAGCTCCCTTATACCTTTACACTCTTCGCGCGATTTCCATCCGCGCTGAGGGAACCTTAGAGCGCCTCCGTTACCTTTTGGGAGGCGACCGCCCCAGTCAAACTGTCCACCTGACAATGTCCTCTTTCCCGCTTCAGGGAAATGAGTTAGAATTTCAGTACCTCAAGAGTGGTATCCCACCAGTGACTCCACGCATGCTGGCGCACACGATTCCTAGTCTCCCACCTATCCTGTACATGAGGCACCAAAACCCAATATCAAGCTACAGTAAAGCTCCATGGGGTCTTTCTGTCCTATCGCAGGTAACCGGCATCTTTACCGGTACTTCAATTTCGCCGAGTCTCTTGTTGAGACAGTGCCCAGATCGTTACGCCTTTCGTGCGGGTCGGAACTTACCCGACAAGGAATTTCGCTACCTTAGGACCGTTATAGTTACGGCCGCCGTTTACTGGGGCTTCAGTTCAAAGCTTCGCCCGAGGGCTAACCTTTCCCCTTAACCTTCCAGCACCGGGCAGGCGTCAGCCCTTATACGTCAGATTTCTCTTTCGCAAGGACCTGTGTTTTTGCTAAACAGTCGCCTGGGCCTATTCACTGCGGCTCTCTCAGGCTTCATTTGAAAATGTCACCTTATCAGAGCACCCCTTATCCCTAAGTTACGGGGTCATTTTGCCGAGTTCCTTAACAAGAGTTCTCTCGCGCGCCTTAGGTTTCTCACCCTACCTACCTGTGTCGGTTTACGGTACAGGCACCTGATATACTCGCTAGTAGCTTTTCTCGGCAGTGTGGGATCAGCGACTTCGGTACTTAATTTCCCTCGCATTCGCTTCTCAGGATATGTGTCAGGCGGATTTGCCTACCTGACTCCCTACTAGCTTAGACGCATCACCAACTGTGCGCTCCACCTACCCTACTGCGTCACTACTTCACTCAAGCGCATATCCGGTGGTATCGGAATCTCAACCGATTTTCCATCGACTACGCCTTTCGGCCTCGCCTTAGGTCCTGACTTACCCTGGGCGGACGAGCCTTCCCCAGGAAACCTTAGGTTTTCGGCGGGCAGGATTCTCACCTGCCTTTTCGCGTACTTATACCGGCATTCTCTCTTCTTAGCGCTCCAGCACTCCTTTCGGTATACCTTCGCTGCGCTAAGAATGCTCCCCTACCCTCGTACCAGTAATCTGGTACAAGCCGAAGCTTCGGTGACGAATTTGAGCCCCGTTACATTTTCGGCGCAGAACCGCTGGACCAGTGAGCTATTACGCACTCTTTAAATGATGGCTGCTTCTAAGCCAACATCCTGGTTGTTTCTGCAGTTCCACATCCTTTCCCACTTAATTCGTCTTGGGGACCTTAGCTGTCGGTCTGGGTTGTTTCCCTCTCGACTATGAAGCTTTTCCCCCATAGTCTGACTCCTAACTATTAATTTACGGCATTCGGAGTTTGATATGGTTCGGTAATCTGCGAAGACCCCTAGCCAATTCAGTGCTCTACCTCCGTAAATCTATAAGTTAAGGCTAGCCCTAAAGCTATTTCGGGGAGAACCAGCTATCTCCGGGTTCGATTGGAATTTCACCCCTACCCACACCTCATCCAAGCACTTTTCAACGTGCCCTGGTTCGGGCCTCCACGTTATTTTACTAACGCTTCACCCTGGACATGGGTAGATCACCCGGTTTCGGGTCTACGCCAGCAAACTATTTCGCCCTATTAAGACTTGCTTTCGCTTCGGCTTCGGCTTCTCACCTTAACCTTGCTTGCTAACGTAACTCGCCGGTCCGTTCTACAAAAAGTACGCCACTACACCAATAATGTGCTGTGACAGATTGTAAGCATACGGGTTCAGGTTCTATTTCACTCCCCTCCCGGGGTGCTTTTCACCTTTCCCTCACGGTACTAGTTCACTATCGGTCGCTAAGGAGTATTTAGCCTTGGGGGGTGGTCCCCCCAGATTCCCACGAGATTTCACGTGCCTCGTGGTACTCGGGATACCCGCCGGTTCGCTTTTCTTTTCGCTTACAGGACTGTTACCTTCTGCGGTTGACCTTTCCAGATCTATTCGACTAAGAAAATTGAACTTTATGCAGGTCCCACAACCCCAATCCCGAAGGATTGGTTTGGGCTTTTCCCTTTTCGCTCGCCGCTACTAGGGGAATCGAGTTTTCTTTATTTTCCTCCGGGTACTTAGATGTTTCAGTTCCCCGGGTTGCCTTCATATACCTATGTATTCAGTATATGATACTTGGATATTACTCCAAGCAGGTTGCCCCATTCGGAAATCTACGGATCGAAACTTGCTTGCAGCTCCCCGTAGCTTATCGCAGCTTACCACGTCCTTCATCAGCTCTTAGCGCCAAGGCATCCACCGTATGCCCTTTATAACTTGACCTTAATTTATATAAATAAACTCGCGTTTATTTATTTCTTTATTACTAAATTAAACTAAAATAAATACCTTAATGTAAATCAAGGTATAAATTAAATAAATTTAAT
>NZ_FWWT01000029.1 GCF_900176035.1 Desulfonispora thiosulfatigenes DSM 11270
TATTTTATTTAGTCAAAGTTATTTTACTGAGGCAATTAATAACCTTTAAAATAATATCTTAGGTAATATATAAAGATTATACAAAAAATATACAAAGAATATACAAAGTAATATCTAATGTAATTTCTAGATAGAGTATTTAAAGTAGTATCTATAGCTATTTTGAATTAGAAATAAAAAAAACCAAGAAAAATGTTGACTAAGGTAAAAACAAGTGGTAAAATAATATTTGTCGCCAAGAGGGGACGCCAAACATTTTAAACACATAAATAAATGTTGACACAAACAATTTAAAATGATAAGATAAGTTTTGTCGCCACAACAGGGCGTGAAACAAAAGAAAATATTAGAAGAGTGCTACAAAGCAAGACAAGCACTTAACGCAAGTCTTCTAAACAAGTTGTTCTTTGAAAATCAAACAGTTATAAAGAAACAGACCACAAGTAACAAACGGATAAATAACAAAGCCAAAAGTTGGTTTTGAGCTTGCAGGATATTAATGGAGAGTTTGATCCTGGCTCAGGACGAACGCTGGCGGCATGCCTAACACATGCAAGTCGAACGGACTTTTAGTATTTAGTTTACTAAATACTAAAAGTTAGTGGCGGACGGGTGAGTAACGCGTGGGTAACCTGCCCATAAGTTGGGGATAACTCCGGGAAACCGGTGCTAATACCGAATAAGCTTAATTTACCGCATGGTAGATTAAGTAAAGATGGCCTCTTTACAATGCTATCGCTTATGGATGGACCCGCGTCTGATTAGCTAGTTGGTGAGGTAATGGCTCACCAAGGCGACGATCAGTAGCCGGCCTGAGAGGGTGAACGGCCACACTGGGACTGAGACACGGCCCAGACTCCTACGGGAGGCAGCAGTGGGGAATCTTCCGCAATGGGCGAAAGCCTGACGGAGCAATGCCGCGTGAGTGATGAAGGCCTTCGGGTTGTAAAACTCTGTCCTAATGGAAGAAAGGCTATGGTGCAAATAGTGCCATAGATTGACGGTACATTGGGAGGAAGCCCCGGCTAACTACGTGCCAGCAGCCGCGGTAATACGTAGGGGGCAAGCGTTGTCCGGAATTACTGGGCGTAAAGAGCGTGTAGGCGGATTTTTAAGTCAGGTGTGAAAACTTTGGGCTTAACCCAGAGACTGCATCTGATACTGGAAGTCTTGAGTGCAGGAGAGGAGAGTGGAATTCCTAGTGTAGCGGTGAAATGCGTAGATATTAGGAGGAACACCAGTGGCGAAGGCGACTCTCTGGACTGTAACTGACGCTGAGACGCGAAAGCGTGGGGAGCGAACAGGATTAGATACCCTGGTAGTCCACGCCGTAAACGATGGGTACTAGGTGTTGGGGGGTCAAAGCCTCAGTGCCGCAGTTAACACATTAAGTACCCCGCCTGGGGAGTACGGTCGCAAGACTGAAACTCAAAGGAATTGACGGGGACCCGCACAAGCGGTGGAGCATGTGGTTTAATTCGACGCAACGCGAAGAACCTTACCAAGACTTGACATCCCTTTGACCGCTCTTTAATCGGAGCTTTCCTTCGGGACAAAGGTGACAGGTGGTGCATGGTTGTCGTCAGCTCGTGTCGTGAGATGTTGGGTTAAGTCCCGCAACGAGCGCAACCCTTACTTCTAGTTGCCATCATTAAGTTGGGCACTCTAGAGGGACTGCCGGTGATAAACCGGAGGAAGGTGGGGATGACGTCAAATCATCATGCCCCTTATGTCTTGGGCTACACACGTGCTACAATGGACAGTACAAAGGGCAGCAAAGCCGCGAGGCCAAGCAAATCCCAAAAAGCTGTTCTCAGTTCGGATTGCAGGCTGCAACTCGCCTGCATGAAGTCGGAATCGCTAGTAATCGCAGGTCAGCATACTGCGGTGAATACGTTCCCGGGTCTTGTACACACCGCCCGTCACACCACGAAAGTTGGTAACACCCGAAGCCGGTGATCTAACCTTAGGGAAGAAGCCGTCGAAGGTGGGATCAATGATTGGGGTGAAGTCGTAACAAGGTAGCCGTATCGGAAGGTGCGGCTGGATCACCTCCTTTCTAAGGAGTAACCATCTTAGAGATGTAACCGGTCGTTCTTATAACTGTTTGATTTTGAGAGAATAACTCTCAAAATTTGTTCTTTGAAAACTACACAGTGAAGAAAGAAAATTTAATTTTTAACTTAAATTATGTGTAACAACATATATTCTAGTTAAAAACGTAAATTTCGTCGAGTAAAAAGGTTAGCAAGAAAATAAATTAAATTTATTTAATTTATACCTTGATTTACATTAAGGTATTTATTTTAGTTTAATTTAGTAATCAAGAAATAAATAAACGCGAGTTTATTTATATAAATTAAGGTCAAGTTATAAAGGGCATACGGTGGATGCCTTGGCGCTAAGAGCTGATGAAGGACGTGGTAAGCTGCGATAAGCTACGGGGAGCTGCAAGCAAGTTTCGATCCGTAGATTTCCGAATGGGGCAACCTGCTTGGAGTAATATCCAAGTATCATATACTGAATACATAGGTATATGAAGGCAACCCGGGGAACTGAAACATCTAAGTACCCGGAGGAAAATAAAGAAAACTCGATTCCCCTAGTAGCGGCGAGCGAAAAGGGAAAAGCCCAAACCAATCCTTCGGGATTGGGGTTGTGGGACCTGCATAAAGTTCAATTTTCTAGTCGAATAGATCTGGAAA
>NZ_FWWT01000030.1 GCF_900176035.1 Desulfonispora thiosulfatigenes DSM 11270
TTAAGTAGGAAAATACTTAAACAGATAAAGGATATATTGTTTGCTCAACAATTACATATTTTCTCGGTGATAATAGCGGAGGGGTCACACCCGTTACCATTTCGAACACGGTAGTTAAGTCCTCCAGCGCTGATGGTACTTGGACCAGAGGTCCTGGGAGAGTAGGTCGTCGCCGGGAACACAAAAGAAACCACCTAATTAGGTGGTTTCTTTTATTTACTTAAATTAGTCGAGTAATGAACTAAAACATATTGACAGAAGAAAAGATAAAAAGGTAAATTTAATAACTAAATTGAGAAAAAGCATTAAAAAACAGGTTTGCCTCGAGGACAAACCTGTTTTTTTGTAAAGATATAATACTATCTATCAAACCCAATAGCTTTTTCTACTTTATGAAGCATTTCATTAGCTTTTAAATTAGCCTTAGCTGCACCAGTAGCTAAAATTTCATCTAGCTCAGTAGAATTATATAATTGCTCATAGCGCTCTTGAATAGGTCTAATAGTGTCAGCTACGATAGTAGCTAAATCACCTTTAAAATGCCCGTAACCTTTACCTTCATATAAACTTTGAATTTCTTCAAACGACTTACCAGTACAGGTTGAATAGATAGTCATTAAGTTAGAAATCCCTGCTTTGTTCTCAATATCATAATGTACACTTGCATCTGAATCTGTTTGAGCTCTTTTTATTTTTTTAATAATTTCCTTTTCACTATCGAGCATTGTAATAAAGGATGCATTATTTTCATCAGATTTACTCATCTTTTTAGTAGGTTCTTGTAAAGACATTATCCTAGCCCCAACCTTAGGCGTTCTGATTTCAGGAACTTTAAATACATCGCCATACTTTTGATTAAAACGTTGAGCTAGGTTACGCGTAAGTTCTAAATGTTGTTTTTGATCATTGCCAACAGGTACAAAATCAGTATTATACAAAAGAATGTCTGCAGCCATAAGGCATGGATAAACTAACAAACCTCCAGGAATACCTTCATTTTTATTTTTAATTTTATCTTTAAATTGTGTCATGCGTTCTAGCTCACCAATATAAGCATTACATTGTAAAATCCAACTAAGTTGTGTATGGGCAGGAACTTCAGATTGAATAAATAAGGTTGCTTTTTCAGGATCTAAACCAACAGCTAAATAGAGAGCTGCCAAACTTCTAGTATTTTTCCTTAGCTCTGCTGGATCTTGGTAGACAGTAATTGCATGTTGGTTAACTACACAAAAATAACAATCATTGTCATGTTGAAGATCTACAAAGTGTTTTAAAGCTCCCAAATAATTACCCAGTGTAATTACACCACTAGGTTGGATTCCTGAAAAGATTGTAGCCATATATTCCACTCCTTAATAAGTATATATAGTTTAAATATATATTAAAAAATCCACTCATCCTTTTTAGGGACGAATGGATCATGTTAATACCCTATTGTTAACATACTAATAAAAAATTATAAGTATCTATTTAAGTAAAATTGTAAACTAGTATATTTTATTTGTCAAAGTTATTTTACTGAGGCAATTAATAACCTTTAAAATAATATCTTAGGTAATATATAAAGATTATACAAAAAATATACAAAGAATATACAAAGTAATATCTAATGTAATTTCTAGATAGAGTATTTAAAGTAGTATCTATAGCTATTTTGAATTAGAAATAAAAAAAACCAAGAAAAATGTTGACTAAGGTAAAAACAAGTGGTAAAATAATATTTGTCGCCAAGAGGGGACGCCAAACATTTTAAACACATAAATAAATGTTGACACAAACAATTTAAAATGATAAGATAAGTTTTGTCGCCACAACAGGGCGTGAAACAAAAGAAAATATTAGAAGAGTGCTACAAAGCAAGACAAGCACTTAACGCAAGTCTTCTAAACAAGTTGTTCTTTGAAAATCAAACAGTTATAAAGAAACAGACCACAAGTAACAAACGGATAAATAACAAAGCCAAAAGTT
>NZ_FWWT01000031.1 GCF_900176035.1 Desulfonispora thiosulfatigenes DSM 11270
GAACTTAAAACAGATTTACGAGAAATGATTCCAGGATTTCATGACCTACAGAATATTTTAAAGAAAGAGTACCTGTCTTTAAACATGAACTTATTAATATAAAAGAATACGAAGAAAATGATTTTGAAAAATACACAAAATTAACGGCAATGATGCTAAAGGCATTTAAATATGCCTTTGAAGAAAACCTTGAAGTAGTATTAAGGGTATTTTTATTAGCTATAAAAGAAGCAGAAAAAGAAGAATCATTAGATACATTAATTTACTACGGAGAAATATATTTAAAATACATCGAGCTTACAAATAGCCAACTAAAAGAAGAAGACATACGAGAAGAAATAAGAAAATTAGACGGAAAGGGGGATGTTACCATGGGTATATTAGAACAAATAGAAGAAAGAGGAATTAAAAAAGGCATACAAAAAGGCATACAAAAGGGAATTAAAGAAGGAAAAATAAAAACAGCTAAAAATTCGTTAAAACTCGGCATTCCTTTAGAACAAGTGGCCCAAATATCTGAACTAACCCTAGAAGAGGTTAAGAAAATTAAGCGAGAACTTGAAAAATAAGACTTTGTTAATAAGATTAGGAGCATTACAGTGAACAATACAGAAAATCATCTAAAAACAAATAAACATGACTTAACATTTAAAGAAGTGTTTAGTCAAAAACGAATAGCAGAAGACTTTCTTAAGAATAATATACCAAAGGAAGCATTAGATATTATAAATCTAGAAAGTTTAGAATTACAGAAGGCATCATCTACAAATAAGGAATTGAAAGAGATCTTTTTCGACTTAATTTATAAAGTGCAAATAAATAACCAGGAGGGCTATATTAGCTTTCTTTTAGAACATAAATCATATAAAGACAAATTAACCATATTCCAAGTGCATAAATATATTTTAGAATTCTGGACGAACATGGTTAAAAAAGAAGGTAAAAAGGAATTACCCATAATTATTCCAATAGTAATATATCATGGACAAGAAAAATGGAACTTAAAAACAGATTTACGAGAAATGATTCCAGGATTTCATGACCTACCAGAATATTTTAAAGAAAGAGTACCTGTCTTTAAACATGAACTTATTAATATAAAAGAATATGAAGAAAATGATTTTGAAAAATACACAAAATTAACGGCAATGATGCTAAAGGCATTTAAATATGCCTTTGAAGAAAACCTTGAAGTAGTATTAAGGGTATTTTTATTAGCTATAAAAGAAGCAGAAAAAGAAGAATCATTAGATACATTAATTTACTACGGAGAAATATATTTAAAATACATCGAACTTACAAATAGCCAACTAAAAGAAGAAGACATACGAGAAGAAATAAGAAAATTAGACGGAAAGGGGGATGTTACCATGGGTATATTAGAACAAATAGAAGAAAGAGGAATTAAAAAGGCATACAAAAAGGCATACAAAAGGGAATTAAAGAAGGAAAATAAAA